>NZ_JBNHER010000114.1:28187-33417 GCF_050015975.1 Dapis purpurea BLCC-M126
AATTGACTGGTGCAGGCGCCACAGGTTGCATGAGAACATTTGTTAAGACTGGTTGGGGTCGGGGTATAATAGAATTGACTGGTGCAGGCGCCACAGGTTGCATGAGAACATTTGTTAAGACTGGTTGGGGTCGGGGTATAATAGAATTGACTGGTGCAGGCGCCACAGGTTGCATGAGAACATTTGTTAAGACTGGTTGGGGTCGGGGTATAATAGAATTGACTGGTGCAGGCGCCACAGGTTGCATGAGAACATTTGTTAAGACTGGTTGAGGTCGCCGTATAATAGAATTGACTGGTGCAGGCGCCAGAGGTTGCATGAGAACATTTGTTAAGACTGGTTGGGGTCGGGGTATAATAGAATTGACTGGTGCAGAGAGCTGGGTGGTGTTAACTTGTTCAATTCCGAATTGATTATTTTTAGTATTAGTAGTTTTCCTTTGATTAGGAAAATTTGCTCCTTGATGTTTGTCTGGAACAACATTTACATAATTTTTCAACTGTGAATTTTCAGAAGTATTAATATTTTGAGTTTGAGAGAGAATAAAATCATTGCTATGCTTTAACTCTAAGTTATTTTTATTGACATTATAACTTTGTTGTGATATGTTTTGAGTAGACACTAGAAGTGTATTTACTAGGGATAAATTATCTCTGTTTTGACTGATAGCAAAACTTACTCTCGGCTGAATTAATGTACCAACCGTGTATGTTGTAGCAATTAGAGGAACTGCTCCTAGTAAAACCTTGAATCTGGCAAGGACTGATTTTAATAAAATTCTCATACTACCTATAAACCTTCTACTAATGGGTAAAGGTGACTAGACTTAAAGTTATTAGTATTTAGTATAACATCTTATTTATAGCACTAAGTTAATGTTAAAATTAATTTTTGTACTTCTGTAGCTGAATCATGTCTATCAGCATTATCAACTCTAAGTTAGTTAATTAGTTAAAATTAACTAACTTAGAATTGAAGCAAAAATCATACTCTTTATGGATTCTATGTTTGCTTTAATGAATACTTGTATCTGGGTGTTGGATCAAACAGGATGCTTTCTAGAAAGTATTCCAGTAGATGGGGAATTATCCTTTCGAGAGGATAACCCCCTGAAAGTTCAGATCCGTCAAGTTCTTGAAAATACTCAGAAAAATATTTTGAGTAATTATATTAAAACTTGTTTAAAAACAAATCGTCAAGTAGAAATTGAACATAAATGTCAAATAGGAGAAGAACAGGTGAAATTTAACGCCAGTATCTATCCAGTTAATAAAGAAAAAGTTATATTAATTCCCCATGATATTCAAGTTATTAATTCCAATAATAAATCACAAAAATCCCACTCATTAGAAATCTCTGAAGCAGACGAGCGATTACAAACACTTTTAGAAGCAATACCAGGATTAGTGTCTTGGATTAGTTCTGATTTACATTATTTAGGAGTTAATAGACATTTAGCTAAAATATATAATATGGCTCCTGAAGAATTTATTGGTAAAAATATCGGCTTTTTGAGTGGAGATGATACAGACTTTACCAAATTTGTTCGCAATTTTTTTGCTAGTAATGCCACAGTTATTGTGCATGAAATGAGTTCAGCTGTAGGTCAATATCTCATAGTTGCTCAAAAATACAACCAGGGTCAAGCAGCGTGTACTGTGGGAATTGATATTACTGAGCTTAGGGAAACAGAAACAGCTCTAGCACTTACAGGTAAAGCGATAGAAAGTAGCAGCGAAGCAATTAGTATGACTAATGCTGAGGGCAATCATATCTTTCAAAATAGAGCATTTACTCAACTTTTTGATTATCAAAATGTAGCACAAGTAAATGCTATTGGTGGGTTACTAAGTTTGATAATAGATAAAAGAGTAACTCAGGAAATATCTGACAGTATGATGAGTGGAAGTTCGTGGAATGGAGAAGTTACCTGTCGGAGTCGTACCGGTCAAATCATCCAGATTTTGATGCGGATAGATGTCATCAGAGATGCCACAGATAAAATTACTGGGTTTGTTGCTGTCAGCACAGATATTACAAAACGTAAGCAAGCAGAGAAACTACTACGGGAAAATGAAAAAAGATTTAGGTCGCTTATCGAAAATAGCACAGATATTATTCATATTTTAGACAGTAATGGCATTTATCAATATGTTAGTCCCTCCCAAGAACGAATTTTAGGTTACACTTCAGAAGAATTAATTGGCAAATCTGTATTAGCGTTCATTCACCCCAACGATAGCTGGTGGATGGAACAGGTAATAGAGGGAGTAAAACAATATCCGAAAGCACGCCGGGGGTTAGATGAATATCAAGTCCGCCATAAAAATGGTAGTTGGTGTATATTTGAAGCTGTGGTAATGAATTTACTTGATGATGAATCAGTTCAGGGAATTGTAATTAACTGCCATGATATAACAGAAAAAAAATCTGTAGAGGAAAAACTGCTACGTCAATCTTTGTATGATAGTCTGACAGACTTGCCAAATAGAGCTTTATTAATGGATAGATTACAGCAAGCATTGGCACACACACACAGAAATCCTTCTGATTTGTTTGCTGTACTTACGATTAATTTAGATCGATTTAAGATTATTAATGAAAGTCACGGTCACTCCATGGGAGACAAACTCCTAATTGAAATTGCTCAACGAATCAAAACTTGTTTACGATTAAGAGATACGGTAGCACGAATAGGTAGTGATGAGTTTGTTATTCTCTTAGAAAGAGTTTACGATCAAGAAGATGCCATTGGTTTAGCAAATCTGATACAAACAGCGATCGCTCAACCTCTAGAATTAGATGGTCATAAACTCTTTATTACTGCTAGTATCGGAATTGCCATAGGTTCCCATAATTATAAATGGGCAGGGGATCTACTGCGAGATGCTAATATTGCGATGGATCAAGCCAAAGCGCAAAATCAAGGAAGTTATCTGGTATTTACCAGTTACATGCGCAGCTATGTTACAGAAATGATGCAGTTAGAGCGTGACTTACGTCAAACTGTGGAGATGCTAGAAGAATTTGTGTGCCCTACTTCCAATACTTTTTTACTCTATTATCAACCAATTATCTCTCTATCTACAGGCAATTTAGTAGGGTTTGAAGCGTTAGCACGGTGGCGACATTCTGAACGCGGTATGGTTCCTCCGGTAAAGTTTATCCCGATCGCAGAAGAAACGGGTTTGATTATTCCTCTGGGTCAGTGGGTATTTTGGGAAGCTTGTCGTCAACTACAAGAATGGCAAAAAATTGATTCTCAAACTAACCTTACTATAGCTGTTAATATTTCTGGGAAACAGTTTTCCCAATCTAACTTAATTTTACAAATTCAACGTATTTTGCAAAAGACAGGTATCGATCCTCAAGGATTAAAAATAGAAATCACAGAAAGTGTGGTTATGGATAATGCTGAGTCTGCTACTAAAGTTTTATCTCATCTACGGGATTTGGGAATGCAGTTAAGTGTCGATGATTTTGGTACAGGATATTCATCTCTAAGTTATTTACATCGTTTTCCTATTAATACTCTGAAAATTGATAAATCTTTTGTGACAAATATGGGAGTTAATGGAGAAAATTATGAGATTGTGCGAGCTATTATTACATTAGCTCATAGTCTAGGGTTGGATGTGGTAGCAGAGGGGATAGAAACTGAGGCACAGTTGGCTCAACTGAAGGATTTAGGATGTGAATATGGTCAAGGATTTTTGTTTTCTAAACCTGTAGATGTGACACAAGCAACAGCATTATTGGGTAGTAATTTTTATTCTTAATTGAAAAAGAGCTTGATACCATTTATCAGTTATCAGTACCTCCGGATAAAGCCAGAGGCTTGAAATACTGAATTTTCTTTTTTATCCCCTGAAAATGGGAGGCTTGAAAACTTATTTCTTGCTCGAACCATCAACCCCGTTTTTTGGAGTTTGACAAGATAACTATTGTAATAAGCGATCGCCTGACTCCACATCAAACCAATGAATTTGTTTAGTAGGTAATTCTAAAGTTACTAACTCATCCCAAGTTTGGTCATAAGGAACTAGAACTTTGATATTTTCTGCTGAATTTTCGACCTTTAAAATTAATAATTTTTCCTTACCTAAATCTTCGACTAAAACTACCTTTCCTTGAATAGTAATCCCTGAATTTTTAGCCCGATAAAAACGCACATCTTCCGGTCTAATACCCATAATAATTTGTTTTTTTCTGGTAGTAAAATCTGGTAAATCAATTTTACAATCTCCCAAAATAGCATAATTTTCTTCACATTTAAGAGTTAGTAAATTCATTTGCGGACTACCAACAAAACCAGCAACAAATTTATTTGCTGGGGAAGTATAAATTTGATGGGGAACATCAAGTTGTTGTAAATAACCATCAGATAAAATTGCTACTTTACTGGATAAAGTCATTGCTTCTGTTTGGTCGTGAGTTACATAAACTACGGGTTTTTGTTGAGAATTAAATAATTGTTTTAATTCTGCCCGTACCTGTTCCCGCAATAACGCATCTAAATTACTCAGGGGTTCATCTAACAAAAATACTTCGGGGTTTCGTACCAATGAACGAGCTAATGCCACCCGTTGCCTTTGTCCCCCAGACATTTCCTTGGGTTTGCGAGCTAGTAAGTTCCCTAAATCTAGTTTATGGGCAACATTATTGACTCGTTGCTGAATTTCATCTGGAGGTATTTTGCGGAGTTTCAGAGAGGCAGAAATATTTTCAAAGACTGTCATGTGAGGATATAGAGCATAACTTTGAAATACCATTGCAATGTTACGATCGCCTGGTGCTACGTTTGTGACATCGCGATCGCCAATAATTACTCTACCCTGAGTGGGTGTTTCTAAACCTGCAATGAGTCTTAGTAGGGTTGATTTTCCACATCCAGAAGGTCCTAATAAGGTTAAAAACTCTCCATCTTCAACCTCAATATTGATGTCCTTAACAGGAATAACATTAGGAGTAAATTGTTTTCTAAGATTTTTTAATTGCAGTTTTGCCATAACTTTCAATTGTTTCTTTCTTATTGTAGGCGTTGTTAATTTTAGAGTATTCCTGTTCTACTTCTCCACTATTGCCTTAATCATATAGCAGGTTTTAGATCGCTGAGTTCATTAATTGATAATTGATAATGGATAATTGATAATTACCTCTGGTTAAAACCCTTCAGGAATTGAAGATTGGGAAATATCCTAGCACTCTTCTCTTGGTCGATTGGATATGC
>NZ_JBNHER010000115.1:0-17729 GCF_050015975.1 Dapis purpurea BLCC-M126
GTTTTAACCAGAGGTAATTATCAATTATCCATTATCAATTATCAATTAATGAAACCTAATGCTAACGAACTTAATATAATTCCCTATCCTTCCTGACTCCTTCCTAACCTCACCAATAAAACTGATTCAGCTTCAGCAAACCGTTATTAAAGTATTGATACCGAAAATCAAAAGAGTCTGGTAAATTTTAAGACTTACCAGACTCTCTTGAATATTATTAAATTTTAATGGCGGGAGGCGGATTTGAACCACCGACCTTCGGGTTATGCTTACTACTACAGCTTTCACTGCCTTAACTCTGAAACTATTCAGAATTAGTTTGTAGTCTGGACTGTCCCTTTACCCTCAGCTTCTAGAATACTAGAACTGCTAGGGTACTTGCCAACCAGTCTCTACACCTTCTCCTAAACTTTGGAGCTTGGCTCGGGATTACCCCGCTAACGGCTTCCCCGAATTTGACAAGTAATCACATACAAGTTTCCTTATATGCCGCCCTTTACAAGGTAAAGATTCAAGCTAACCGACTAGCGGTTTTGGTTTATGCTTGGTTTAACTTATCTTTCCTTATAACTTGAGCCCGACGAGCTACCAGACTGCTCTATCCCGCGTCAACTTTTTTATTATAACCATAACTAAATCAAAAT
Organism: Dapis purpurea BLCC-M126; assembly: GCF_050015975.1. NCBI lineage: Bacteria > Bacillati > Cyanobacteriota > Cyanophyceae > Oscillatoriales > Microcoleaceae > Dapis > Dapis purpurea. Next base: position 645 of record NZ_JBNHER010000115.1, read on the forward strand.
TGCAACCCCTTAGTCAAATATTCTCAATTTTTTTCTCAGAATGTCCACAAAAGTAGGAGTCAGGAGTCAGAAGTCAGAATTCAGCAGAGAAGAGGAAAGAAAAATTAAGGTATTTCAACTACCTCCTCTAAATTCCCATTTCTCCTGAATTCTAAATTCTAAATTCTAAATTGACATTTCTCCTACTACTTCCAAACGCTTAACATTACTGAGTGACATATAATTTTCCGCTAGAGTCTCAGCAATACTAGGAGCTATCCAACCCATCTGAGTTAATAAATGAATTGCCACTGCATATTTAGCCCTTTTTGCACCATCATTAACTTTTATCGCCAAACCCATCCCTTCACCTACTCGACCAATACATTGTATTCCCTCCGCCCCAGACTTACTGACAAGTTCTCCAGCCGTCAACCGCATTAAGTCGGTATCAAAATGTCCCTCTCCTCCAACCATTTCTGGATGATATGTCATAGCGCGGACAATTCGTTCTAGATCCAAACTATTACCTGAAGCTAGTTTGGCGTACAAAGTTGCCATTTGACTAAGTTGCAGAAGATAAGTTGGAGCACCACAATCATCACGAGCGCCGATAAATTCTGCTGCGGGCATAGCCAGTAATTCAGCCACTTTGCTAATAATCAACTGTTGTACTGGATGCTTCATTTCCAGGTAAGATTCCATCGGCCAATTTCTTTGCTGACAAACAGCTAACATACCTGCGTGCTTACCAGAACAGTTATATTGCAAAGGACTATTTTTCCCGGCTGGAGTTGGACATTGTAGCTTTGATGGGTCAATATCACAACGCCATAAAACGTTAAATACCTGTCTTGCTTGCTCTGTTGTACCTTGATGAGAGCTACATATAACAGCTAAGTCTATATCAGTTAAGTCATACCGTTCTAAAGTACCTGTGGTCGTAACTGCTAAAGCTTGAAATGGTTTGAGAGCTGAACGGACAAATGAGGCTGTATCCGCGTCTCCAGCCAACGATAAAACTCGGCCTCTGTGGTCGCATATTGTGGCCTGAACTTGGTGAGTTGATTCAACAATACCTTCTCTAAGTAGTCTGACTTCCAATTGTGCAGTTTGTGTTCTTTTTCCTCTGGTCATTTCAGTTATCAGTTATTAGTTATTAGTAGCTCCAACTTCAGCCAGAAGCAATAAAATTGGGAATTTCCTTTTTTATTCCACTGAAAAGGGAGGTTTGATACTTTATTTATTGGTGATTTTTATTTATTATTTTGGGTAGTTGCAGTATCGATCAAATACATTATTTAACTTATAATTCTGGATAGTATTTATCAAGTTAAGATTAACTCCAATAAAGCTATTATTTCTAGATAGAATATTTAATCCTCTTAATATAGATAATATAGAAGTAACTTTCAATGAAAGACACTTATTAGTTTTAATTATTTAATTAAGAATCTGGTAGGTCAATATATCTGAAATTACTAACTTAATTATCTACTATAATTAGTTAGACTTTTTTTCTGTTTTTTTCGATCAATTTTATACATAAAACCAAATGATTCCGCCAATAACAATTACGAACAGAAAACTATAAAAAGTTTTGCGTAATCTTTGCAAAAGTGGTTTAACTTGATATCGAAGTATTAATCTATCCTTTGCAATTTCTGCTGGTGTTTTTAGCCATGTTTGTCCATCATACCAACCAGACTCCTCATAAAAAACTTTGCTATTTGCCAGACGTGACCGGATATAATTCCAACCCAGATAAAGTCGCAACAAAAACAAAATTAGAATTAAACTTGCTCCTGCTGACCCACTCAGTAAAAATTTCACTAGATATTTTTCTGGAGAAAAACTTGCTGCTGCGACTGGGCCTGATACCAACCAACTCCAGGCCCAAACCCAGACTAGCTTCCTTAAATAATCATATCTTTCTAATGTCACCCAGCAAAATAACCAAGAATTTTTGAGTTCTTCATATTCGTTGGCTGGTTGTTGTTCTGCTGGAACCGGAGAGCTACATGCTATCTGTCTGATCATAAATAATAAATTTTTCTCTCACCTAACTTAGTTTTAATCAGAATAAAATTTATTTTATTCTCACTTAACTTGGTTTTAATCACAGTAAAAAAGTAATTAACATTGACAGGTTAAGCCTAATCGATCAATGATGAAATATCTATTCTTTCTGCATGACCCCAAAATGCTTCTAAGTTATAGAAATCCCTTTCTTCGGGCTTCAATATGTGAACTATAACATCAGCATAATCCATTAATATCCAAGAACTTTCGCTTTGGCCTTCGACTCCTAAAGGATAAACTTGCCTCTCTTGTTCTACCTTTTCGGCGATCGCCTGAGATATCGCTCTTACTTGGACATGAGAATAACCTGTAATAATTACAAAGTAGTCTGCTAAATAAGATACTTCTGATACTTTAATGACAACAATGTTATCTCCTTTGCGGTCCAATGCTGCGTTAACTATTGTGGATGTCAATTCTAAGGTTTGATCCGGTTCTGAATTTGTCCCACTTGTTTCGGTTGACAAGGATTGAATATAAGGGTAATTTGACATCAAATTATCTATTTCCTTAATTAATTGAATTGGTAATTGATATTGGCCTCTATATTATATTGATCATATCTTGTTAATTTATTGTCTGCTTGCTCTTATGTTCATCAAGCTATTTTTTGGCCTTTTCCATAAACCAATTTCTGGTTAATATAATTCGTGGGTGAATCAAACTATTTAACCCAAGCAGATGTTTTATAGTATAATCACTGGTTAGCCAAACTGCTTGGTAGATATTTTTTTGAGTAATTTGTCTCAAATGCTCTAACTCATGGGTCTTACCCCTACCAGGTTCCAAAGTATCTGCCAGGAAAACTACGCAACTTAGCTGATTCATAGCTGGACATCCTAGTGTGTGATTAGCGATCGCTGCTAAGATTTCCTGATCTTCTATGCCAAATTCTTTTTTGGCCACAATGGCACTAACATCTGCATGAAGCAAGTGAGGGCAAACTGCTGATACTGAGTCTATTTCTAAACCTTCTGACTTAGAGATTTGTAATAGACTTTGGGGAGAAAAGTATTTAGCTAAGTCGTGCATCAGTCCTGCGAGTTGAGCTTTTTCTTGGTCTAAGCCATAATAGCTAGCTAGCTCCTCTGCCATTTTTTCTACTCTGAGAATATGTCTGATCCTAGAGGTAGGGACATTATCTGAAAGCCATTTTAAAACTTTTTCTTTAAGTTGAACAAAGTCTAATTGTTCTGGTTTGATCGAGAGTTCATCAGCTTTCATAGAAATTATTCTTACTCCAACCGTGATAATTTTTATAACAGTTTATTGTAAATATAATTCTATCTACAGAGTGACATTATAATAGGAGTGATTTTTTAGTAAGGGACTCTTGAGTTAATTTTTTTTCAGACTAATTCTCAAGGGTGAACATCAAAAGAATCTCATTTTTGGCATCTATTTGAGTAAGTCACGATTTCCAAGAATTTAGCTGTTTAGCTATAGATAAATTTTTCTTCAGCTAGGGAGTTATAAATACAGAAATATCAGTTATTTTCACCTTGGCAATGAAAATTTTCTGATTAACGTAGAGCTTACAATACTAAATTATATCAAGATATACTAGCAATGAGTAATAGATCATTTTGCTAGAATAAGCTAAATTGAAAATTAAGAAATTTTCCACAGATTTGTACTAACAGTAAAGTCTGAAACATAGAAATATGCCATCTTCAGAGTCGTCATCCCCAATATCACAGTCTGAGGAAACAGCTACTCAGTCAGATACCTTAGAAACCGAGTTTATTGTTGAGTTTTGGGGTGTGCGGGGTAGCATACCTACTCCTGGTAGTAGCACAGTTCGCTATGGTGGTAATACCTCCTGTGTAGAAATGCGTGTAGGGGCAAAACGTTTGATTTTTGATGGAGGTACGGGCCTAAGAGTATTGGGTTTAAACCTACTTAAGCAAATGCCAGTCGAAGCTCATATATTTTTTAGTCATACTCACTGGGACCATATTCAAGGTTTCCCTTTTTTTGTACCTGGATTTGTACCAATTAATAAGTTTCACATATATGGGGCAATAGCACCTGATGGTACTACAATTAAGGAATCTTTATCCGATCAAATGGTAAATCCTAACTTTCCTATTCCTTTACAGGTAATGGGTTCGGAGATGAAGTTTTATGACTTTAAAAATGGAGATGTAATTAAGCTTGATGATATTGAGATTGAAACAGCTCCTCTAAATCACCCAAATTTTGCCGTTGGATATCGAGTTTGTTGGGAGGATAAAACTGTAGTTTATTGTCCAGATACAGAACATTATGAAGACCGCTTTGATGAAAATGTACTTCATTTAGCTCGTAATGCCGATCTATTAATATATGATGCTACCTACACAAATGAAGAATATTATGATGTGAAATCCCCGAAAATTGGTTGGGGACATTCTACTTGGGAGGTAGGGGTAGAAATAGCCAAAAAGGCAGGAGTGAAACAAATAGCTATGTTTCAACACGACCCTGCTCATAATGATGATTTATTGGATGAAGTTCAAGTGGCTCTCCAATCAATATTTCCTAATGGGTTAGTAGCAAAAGAAGGTATGACAATTCCTATTGTTTAGTAAGCTAAAAATAAAGCATCAAATAAATAGCACAGAGATTATATTCATGTCAAGAGCTAATCTCAGAAATAGGCGTAGACAACGACCACCTCTTTTTTTACTGTTACTAGTGATATTTTTGTGGAGTACGAGTTGTGGTTGGGTTATGGCAAAAATCTCTACTGCAACGACTATTTCACATATTAATTCTGAATTAATTACCAATGTTGATGTGGTTCCCCAAGGTTATCGGTTAGGACTATCATTATACTTGGAAAATTGTGCTACTTGTCATGTTGCAGTACCACCTCAAGTCCTCCCTACAGAAAGTTGGCAAATAATTCTACGAGATTCTCAACACTATGGTGTACAACTCCCTCCTCTCATAGATCCACCCCGTCAACTTGTTTGGAAATATTTACAAGTTTCTTCTCGTCGCAAATCTCAGCAAGATGAGAGAATACCTTACAGAATTGCTAGTTCTCGTTATTTCAAGGCACTTCATCCAAAAGTCCAACTTCCTCAAAAATTAAATATCAAGGGTTGTATTTCTTGTCATCCCAAGGTAGAAAATTTTGACTTTCGGACTCTCAATTCAGAATATTCAAGTCAAAATTAAAAAGTCAAAAGTCAAAAGTGATGGAGTAAATTCAAAATTTAAAAGTAATGGAAGTAGGTAGATAGGTTGAAAAACCATAAAAAAACCACCCCAGGGCAAACCTAATCAAAGTCAAAAGTCAAAATTCAAAAGTCAAAATTCAAAAGTCAAGAATAACATAAGCAGGGATCGGTTTAAACGCAATACAAAACCTACGCCGACAAAATAAAATATAAAATAATTCATACCCATTTTTTAACAAGCAAATAGTTCTAAACTGACTAAACTCAGACAAGAGGTATATTGACAAAATATATAAAAAATGGTATGTCAAACAACCATTTTGAATGTTAATAATTGGAATTTAACTTAGATAAAAACTATGTTCAAAAAACTTCTGGGAGACCCTAACGCACGCAAACTCAAGAAATTTAAACCTTGGGTGACAGATATCAATATTCTTGAAGAGGATATTCAAAAGCTTTCAGATGACGAGCTGAGGGCAAAAACAGGAGAATTTAGAGAAGCTCTGGCAAAGGCAAGAACTAAGGATGAAGAAAAAGAAATTTTAGAAGAAATTCTACCAGAAGCTTTTGCAGTAGTTCGAGAAGCAGGAAAGCGAGTCCTAGGTATGCGACACTTTGATGTCCAACTATTGGGGGGCATTATTTTACATCAAGGCCAAATAGCAGAAATGAAAACTGGGGAAGGTAAAACTCTTGTTTCTACCTTACCAGCATACTTAAATGGTCTAACAGGTAAAGGTGTTCATGTTATTACTGTTAACGACTACCTGGCAAGACGGGACGCGGAATGGATGGGACAAGTGCATCGGTTTCTGGGTTTAAGCGTAGGATTAATCCAACAGGGTATGAACCCAGAGGAACGAAAAAGGAATTATGCCTGCGACATTACTTATGCTACTAACAGCGAAGTGGGATTTGACTACTTGCGTGATAACATGGCAACTACAATGGATGAGGTAGTACAACGTCCATTTAATTTTTGCACTATTGACGAAGTTGACTCAGTATTGGTAGATGAGGCACGAACTCCTTTAATTATTTCTGGGCAGGTAGAAAGACCTAGTGAAAAGTATATTAAAGCAGCACAAATTGCAGCAGCTTTGGATAAAGAAAAGGAACATTATGAAGTAGATGAAAAGGCGCGAAATGTTTTATTGACTGATGAGGGTTTTGCGGAAGCAGAACAATTATTGGGAGTACAAGATTTATATAACCCTGAAGATCCTTGGGCGCATTTTGTATTTAATGCTTTGAAGGCAAAAGAATTATTTATCAAAGATGTTAACTATATTGTGCGGGATGAGGAAGTAGTTATTGTTGATGAATTTACTGGTAGGGTAATGCCAGGGCGACGTTGGAGTGATGGTTTGCATCAGGCGATCGAGGCAAAAGAAAGGGTGGATATTCAGCCAGAAACTCAAACACTGGCAACTATTACTTATCAGAATTTCTTCCTACTTTATCCGAAATTATCGGGAATGACGGGAACGGCAAAAACAGAAGAAACAGAATTTGAAAAGATTTATAATCTACAAGTTACGATCGTACCTACGAATAAACCAAGAGGTAGAAAAGATTTATCAGATGTGGTTTATAAAACAGAAGCAGGAAAATGGAAGTCGATCGCTCAAGAATGTGCAGAAATGCACGAGGAAGGTCGCCCGGTTTTGGTGGGTACAACCAGTGTAGAAAAATCAGAGTTACTATCTAACTTATTAGGTCAACTGAAAGTTCCTCACCAACTGCTGAATGCTAAACCAGAAAATGTGGAACGGGAATCAGAAATTGTGGCACAAGCAGGTCGTGGCGGTGCCGTAACTATTGCGACGAATATGGCAGGTAGAGGTACAGATATTATTTTGGGTGGAAATGCTGAGTACATGGCAAGGTTGAAACTACGGGAGTATTTGATGCCTAGAGTTGTGAAACCAGAAGAAGATGATGCTATGGGTATGGTGCGGATACCAGGAGCCAAGAAGTCTAATTCAGCAAAAGGTTTTGACCCCCAAAAGAAGGTGAAGACTTGGAAAGTTTCACCTCAAATATTCCCTGTTAAGTTGTCACCGCAAACTGAAGGGATGTTGAAATCAGCAGTAGATTTTGCGGTGAAAGAGTGGGGAGAGAGAGCGCTACCAGAATTGGTGGTGGAAGATAAGGTGGCGATCGCTGCGGAAAAAGCTCCGACTCAAGATGCAGTTATTCAAAAGTTGCGGGAAGTTTATAACTTAATTCGCAAAGAATACGAAACCTACACAGATAAGGAACACGATGCAGTAATAGGATCTGGTGGATTGCACGTTATTGGTACCGAGCGCCACGAGTCACGGCGAATTGATAATCAGTTGCGGGGAAGAGCGGGAAGGCAAGGAGACCCTGGATCGACTAGATTTTTCTTGAGTTTGGAAGATAACTTATTACGGATTTTTGGTGGCGATCGTGTTGCTGGAATGATGCAGGCGTTTGGGGTTGAGGAAGATATGCCAATTGAGTCTGGGTTATTGACTCGTTCTCTGGAAGGTGCCCAGAAGAAGGTGGAAACCTATTATTATGATATGCGGAAGCAGGTGTTTGAGTACGACGAGGTGATGAATAATCAACGTCGGGCAATTTATGCAGAACGCCGACGGGTATTGGAAGGTAGGGATTTGAAGGAACAGGTGATTAAGTATGCTGAAAAAACAATGGATGATATTGTGGAGGCATATATTAATCCTGAGTTACCTTCCGAAGAGTGGGAGTTGGATAAATTGGTAGAGAAGGTGAAGCAGTTTGTGTATTTGTTGGCAGATTTAACACCGGAACAATTGTTTGATTTGTCGATGGATGAGATTAATACTTTTATGCACGAACAGGTGAGGAATGCTTATGATATTAAGGAAGCACAGGTAAATCAGATTCGTGGTGGCTTGATGCGAGATGCGGAACGTTTCTTTATTTTGCAGCAAATTGATACTTTGTGGCGGGAGCATTTGCAGCAGATGGATGCGTTGCGGGAGTCTGTTGGTTTGCGGGGTTATGGGCAAAAAGATCCGTTGATTGAGTATAAGAGTGAGGGTTATGAGTTGTTTTTGGATATGATGACGGATATTCGTCGGAATGTGGTTTATTCGATGTTCCAGTTCCAACCTCAACCTGCGGTGCAGACGACGGCGGCAGAGACGGTGTAGTTTTGATTAATGGATAATGGATAATTGATAATTGATAATTATTTGATTGCTAACTTTTGTAATAAATTGAAGGCTTTTTGTATTCAAAAAGTTTGCTTGTTACTTAAAGTTTAAAATTTTGATCATTATCAATTATCAATTGGTAAAAACTGAGGGTTTTGAGTGGGGGTATGCTGAGGTATACCTCCACTTTTTTATCAGTTATCAGTTAACAGTACCTCCTAGTTGATATTTTGGGATAGTTTGATGGAAATAGTAGGCAAAATACCTACCGGGAAAAATTACAGATTATTTTGTTGACCAAACCAATGCTGAATTAAATTAGTTAAGGGTTGAATGATGCTAATATTTTTAGCATTAAAAATAGCCTTAAGTTGTTTTTTGAGTTGTGTTAGAGGACTAACTTTGGGTGGGGAAGTTTTATTATCTCCCAGGTTTTCAGTTTGGATTTCTTGGTATCCGATAAAAATGCCGAATTGTTTAACAATCATATTTGATTGACCTCCTAAATATTTTTATTTGATTAGTTTATGTCTCTATTGTAATAAAGACAGTTGAGCAATTGTAATCGGATAAAATAGGATAATATAGGGAGTTTAAAATAGTGATTATCGGAAAATATAGGAAAACCTCGGAAAACATAGGAAATGAACTATCAAATTTGTAAAAAAATTGGTAATTACTATATGAAAGTTGAAGAGGGAATCTCTTTAGTAGAAAAATTAATCAATAGAAAATTAACCGATCTGGAGTTACTAATATTTAGAGAGTCATGGCAAGGCAAAAATGGTAAAACGTATGAAGAGATTGGAAATACTTCAGGCTATTCAACAAGTCATGTGAATGATACAGCTTCAGATTTATGGAAGTTACTTTCAAAAGTAGAAGCTTTGAAAGAAGTTGTGGCTAATCAAAAACAAAAAAAAGTTACGAAGCTTAATTTGAAGATAGTATTAGAAGATTATTGGCGTTGGCGGAGCCAATCAGTAGCTATATCGCTCTCTGGAAATACTTCAAAAAATGAGGCGCAATTTATAGAAAAAACATCATCCATAGAATCTAATTTTTCACAGATAAATAATTCAGAAAATGATATTGATGCTTTAGTTAAAAACATCAAACATAAACGAGATGGAAGAATTAAATTTCAGTGTGGAAAGCTATATAATTTACATATACGAGAAATTGAAATAACTAAAATTTATGTAGATGTAAATATTTTAGAAGAGCCTACTAATGAAAGAAGGTTAGAAAAACCTGATTTAATGAAAAATTTGAAATTAGATGAGGTTAACCCGGAAAAATTTGATAGATTAGGATGGAGTAAAGGTATCAAAAGAAAATCAGGATTAGAAGTTGTTGGAAAATATCAAAATTTGATGGTACTGAGTAAACCAGGGTCAGGAAAAACTACTTTTCTCAAGGGAATAGCAATTAAGTGTAATGATAATGAAGATAATTTCTTATTCGATAGATTACCAATTTTTATTTCTTTAAAACAATTATCTGATGATCAGAATTTAGATAACGAAAAATTTGATTTTTTAAATTATATTTTCACAGAAGAATTTTCAAACATTTGCGAGAAAGAGGAATTAGAAAAAATATTAGGTTGCGGAAAAGCTTTGATTTTATTAGATGGGTTAGATGAAGTCGTGCCAGCAGAAAAAGCCAAGGAACTCGCTAAATCTATTCAAAAGTTTGCTAATAGCAGTAAATATTATCAAAATAAATTTATTATTAGCTGTCGTATTGCTGTTCAAGAATACAAGTTTGAGAAATTTGATTATATTGAAATAGCAGACTTTAACGAAATACAAGTCAAAAATTTTGTCGAAAATTGGTTTGTAGCAGTTAAGAGTAGCTCTCCCGAAAATGGTATGGCAAATGCTAAACAATTCTTAGAAAGAATTCAATTTCCTAAAAATAAACAGATTCGAGAATTAGCAGTTACACCAATATTGTTAAATCTTGCTTGTGTAGTTTTTCAGGATAGGTTAGACTTTCCATCAAAACGTTCAGATTTATACGAAGAAGCCTTAGATATTCTCCTAAAAAATTGGGATAAAAAAAGGGGCATTCAAAGAGATGAAGTATATGAAAAATTATTATTGCCACATAAAAAGAAGCTTTTGATTCAAGTTGCAGCAGCTACCTTTGAAACAGGAGATTATTTTTTTAAATCGGAAAAAGTACAAAAATTAATTGCTGAATATTTGCAGAACTTGACTGATAGTAATCAAGATAAAAATCAATTAAAGCTAAATAGTGAAGCAGTGTTGAAATCTTTAGAAGCTCAACATGGTTTATTGATAGAACGTGCTAATAAAATATACTCTTTTTCTCATCTGACATTCCATGAATATTTTACTGCTAAATTTTTTATTGATAATAGTGACTGGGAAAAATTATTAGATAATTTAACAGATAAACGATGGCGGGAAGTATTTTTACTAACAGTACAAAGTTTAGGAAATGCCGATAACTTTTTGTTAAAAATCAAAAATAGAATTGATAAAATGGCTGCAAGAGATAAACTTTTTCAAGACCACTTAAAGTGGATTAGCGGAAAAGTATCATTTATTGACCATAGAAATAGATATAAGCTAGCGGCAATTCGTGCTATTTATTTAGGTAATGCCCCAGGATATGACACTTTATATCGTTATTGGGGGGGTAGAATAATAGGTCCGCCATTGGCTCTTTCTATTGATGCCAAATTTGCTATTGTATACAAAGATATTGAAAATAATCTTTTCTTTTCACAAGAGTATGGTATCTTTTTTAGTCTTCATTTACATAATTTAATAGGTCATTATGCTGCAGCTTATTATTATTACAAAAAAAATTATGATGAGCATTGTATTATACCAGAATCAACCTATGTTCATAGTTGTGTTCCAGGGGACTTACCAGGTGATTTTGTAGTGGATAAAAGATTAGAAGATTTCATACCAATTGGAAAAAAAAATATACCTAATTTAAAGAAGTTGTTAAAAAAAGAAAAAGGTGATTCATGGTGGAAAGACATTCTAGAATGGTGGAATTTAATTGCTGAACCTCAAGTCCAAGAGTTGTTATTTAAGATCGTGAAGTATAATTTTGAAAGACCTGATTTTAAGTTTGGTTCTGAACAATTTGAGTTGTACGATAAATATTACAATGCCAATAAATTACTTATTGATTGCCTAAATACTAACTCCAATGTTAGTCCTGAAGTCCGTGAAGAAATCGAAGAAACTCTCCTGCTTCCCCTAGAAGAAATAGAAAAATGGAAACAACAAAACCGCCCCAACAACTCCTAAATATTTTCTCCACTAACATCTGGGTAGTGATAGTATCCCTACTGTTGGGCGATCGCCTGAAGACAAGTAGGATTTTGAAAACAAGAGTAAGAAATTGCTATTTGTTCAATTTTTTCAGGTTAGCGTCGCGCACATTAGAAGTTCCATCGCTTATTTGATTTATCAAAAAATTTCAACCCTATTCCCATTTATCAAAATAGTATGTTACTCTGTAATCATGGGAAAAAATACGCGCAGATAGAGTGAGTCGCTTTTAAAACTATAAAAACTATGTCGAGAAGAATAATATGACAAATATATCCGTTCAATATGAACCACCACTTCCAGCAAAGGAAACTTTGCCTACGATGTACGACTTACCAAGCGAAAACCCGGAGGAACCTGGTTTGCCAGACGAATTTCACTACTTTCAACCTCAACTTTTACGCCAAACTTTTCAACCGCGCAACTGGTATCCCGATCGCTTGTTTTGTGGCAGCGATATCAATCTCTACTACGATGTCAAGCATCCTAATTGGTACAAACACCCAGACTGGTTTGCAGTTGTGGGAGTGCCGAGGTTGTACGAACAACGGGATATGCGCTTGAGTTATGTAGTTTGGCAGGAAGGAGTTAACCCTTTGGTGGTAGTGGAGTTATTATCTCCGGGTACAGAAGATGAAGATTTAGGAGAGACACTAGGAGAACCGGGAAAACCGCCGACTAAGTGGGAAGTTTACGAGAGCATTCTGCGAGTACCTTATTATGTTACCTTCAGTCGCTATACTAATGAAATACAGGGATTTCATTTAGTGGGCGATCGCTACCAAAGAGCAGAGTTAAGTCAGGGACGTTTGTTGCTTCCTAGCATCGAACTTAGTCTAGGTTTGTGGCAAGGGAGTTATAGTAAGATAGATAGACTCTGGTTACGGTGGATGACTCTGGACGGAAATTTAATACCGACTCCAGAAGAGGAGGCAGCAGTGGCAAAACAACGAGCCGATCGCTTGGCAGCAAAATTGCGAGAGTTGGGTGTCGATCCTGATGAGTTGAGTTAAATGTTTTTTTGTAGGTTGGGTGAGGTAGTACGCTGCTCAACCTTAAATAGCGATAATGTTTCATACCGCTAGAGCGATCGCCTTCCCTTAACCAATACATTATCTTGTGTGATTTTCTGAGTTTAACTCAACAGCTTATTTTAAAATAAAAAGTCTTGGTATTTGCTAGAAACTTGATGGTCTTATTCTGAAAAAATGACCATTATTATCATACTTGACTAACAATATATTGTTATGGTTAAATAATTTCTGGCATCTAGAAAATTGGGAAATTCAAGATTTGACAAATCTGGATCTTTTTAGAAATTTACCAACTATTGAAACTGAACGAATCCTTTTGAGGAAAATGTCTCTCAAGGACGCAAAAGATATGTTTGAATATGCTCAAGATTCACAAGCTTCAAAGTATACAGGTTGGTACACTCATAACTCTATTCAAGATACTAAATTGTTTTTACAATATACAATTAATAATTATAAGAATAATCAGCTTTCTAATTGGGGTATTGTTCAGAAAGCAGAGCAAAAATTTATTGGTACTGCTGGATTTGTTGACTGGAATATAGAACACGCTAAGGCAGAAATTGGTTACACTTTATCTCGGAAATATTGGGGAAAGGGTTATATGACTGAGGTGGTTAATGCTATTATTTATTTTGGTTTTAGAACGATGATGTTAAACAGAATAGAAGCTAGATGTGTAATTGAAAATATAGCTTCTGCTAGGGTAATGGAGAAAGTAGGAATGAAATATGAGGGTATTCTGCGGGGATGTATGTTTATGAAGGGAAAATATCGAGATTTGAAAATGTATTCGATTCTCAAAGAGGAATTTAGTGGTAAAGAATACGATTCTCCTATTAAAATATCTACTAGGGTATGTGGCTTTCATCCATTGTAAGTAATGTAAGGGTTTAGCTATTAGCAGTCAGCTTTCAGCAATTAATAGTGAATATAAGACTTACAGCAAAACTTTACATATTGTATATTAAAAATATAGTGAGTATATATAGCGAATTTAATCAGATTATTGTGGCGGGGGCGGGTTTACTCAATCGTGTGTAACATAATTAACTTAACGCGGAATCCGCCCCTACTATTGCAATATTTTAGGTGTGTCTTTACTACGACTTACTTAATAGATATAATTTCAAAAATTTCTGCTATTTTAATTTACAAAAAATGACAACTGAAACTCAACCACTTAATTCTAATTCTTGTATAATTTCTCCAGCTATTCCTGAGACTGCTTTAGCAAAATCTTCTCCTCTAAAATTAGGAATTCTAGCTTCTGGTAGTGGGAGTAATTTTGAGGCTATTGCAGAAGCAATAAATAATCAAAAATTAAATGCTCAAATTCAGGTAATGATTTATAACAATCCTGGAGCTAAGGTTATATCCCGAGCAGAAAGATGGGGTGTTCCATCGGTATTATTAAATCATCGAGGATACAAAAACCGAGAAGAATTTGATAGCCAGATTGTTAAAACTCTACAAGAATATGATGTAGAGTGGGTAATTATGGCTGGTTGGATGCGAATTGTTACTAAAGTTTTAATTAATGCTTTTCCTAATCAAATTATCAATATTCATCCTAGTTTATTGCCAAGTTTCAAAGGCATAAAAGCAGTTGAACAAGCTTTGAAAGCTGGAGTAAAAATAACTGGTTGTACAGTACATTTAGTAGATGTAGAAGTAGATAATGGTCCGATTTTAATGCAGGCTGCTGTACCAATTTTACCTGATGATACACCAGAAACTCTCCACGAAAGAATCCAAGTACAAGAACATCAAATTATGGTGGGTGCTATTGCTATTGCTGCATCGGAATATCTGCCTTTAAGTAGTAGTTAAAAATTCAGCATCTAGTTCAGGAAGTGAGGGATTAATCCGAATACCAGAAGCAATTTCAAAACCCGCAGGTGTGGTAAGTCGAGGTTCAATTTGACAATACCAATGCACCTGGGGTTCTTCTGCTTTATAACGAGCAGCAGTATTAATTACATAATTATAATCTGGGTCGTTTAATTTTTCTGATAATCTAGTTAGGATATTTTTGAGAATTAATGCAAAATCTGACTTTTCTGACTCTGAAATACTGCCAAAATCAGCTTGATGTTTTTTTGGCATAATCCAAATTTCAAAAGGTACTTTAGCAGCAAAGGGAATAAAGGCTAAAAATGATGAATTTTCCTCAATTACCCGCTGTTTATTTTGCTGTTCAAATGCTAATATGTCACAGTATATACAGCGTCCTAAATCATCATAATATCTTTGAGCTTCCTCTTCTTGCCAGCGCCGATGTTGGGGAACAATGCTAGTAGCAATAATCTGAGAATGGGGATGAACTAATGAAGCGCCTGCCTTTTTACCATGATTCCGAAATATAATTACCATCATACTTTCATCTATTTCCATAAGTTCGATGTAACGTTGATGGTAAGTATCAATAATCATCTCTACTTCTGCAATAGACATTGTGGGAATATCTTTACTATGATCGGAATTTTCAATAATTACTTCATGTCTACCATAACCAGGCATTGTGAGATAAATTCCTTCTAATTTTCGATGAGTATTTTCATCTGGGGTTAAGGCCGGAAATTTATTAGGAATAACACGAATTTGCCAGTCGGTACTTTCTGGGTTTTGCCTCTCTAAAATAATCTCTCCCAAATTCTCTTCATTACCAGTACAAAAAGGGCATTCTGGAGAGTGAGTTTTTGCCTTATCTTTTACTATATTTTCTTCTTGAAAGTCGTGAGGACGCTTGCCTCGATTTGGTGAATAAATTACCCATTCTCTTGTGGTTTTATTTAGCCTAATATGACTTTTGTTCATATTATGTTTGATAAATTTAGGTAGACTTGATTATTTTCCTGGTAAATTTAGCTGAGAGTAGAATTCTTTTGAATATTTAGCTTGTTGCCAGTTATTAGCGCATTTAATTTGTGATAGATTTAGCCCTTTTACTTTTTGCAAGTTGGTATCTTGTAGATTAGCGTCTTGGAAGTTAGCACCCTCTAAATTTGCATCTTGTAAGTTAGCTCCTTTCAAATTTGCTGATTTAAAGTTGGCATTTTTGAGATAACAACCTTGTAAATTTGTTCCTTTTAAATTTGCTTCTTGTAAATCAATACCTTGGAGATTTCCTAAGATATAGGCTCCTTCTAAATTAGCTTTCTGTAAACAAGATTCTAAGAGGTTAACTCCTTCTAGATCTGCATTTTTGAGGTTTGCTGAACTAAGATTTGCTTTTTGGAGTTGAGTTAGTAGAAAAAAACTATCTTGAAGATTTGCTCCCCAGAGAAAAGCTCCTTGTAATTGAGTTAATTCAAATTTACCTCCTCGAAGGTTGGCCTCTAAAAGTTTTGCTCCTTGAAGGTTGGCTTCTTTAAAATCTACATCTACTAAATTAATTTGGTCTAAATTGGCTTTAGCCAAAGATAAACCTTTTAAACAAACACCTCCCTTAACAAGTTCTTCTAGTGCTCTAATTCTAGCATAGCTAATATCTAATCCTTGGGCAGAGTCGATTACTTGCCAAGCTTGATAATGGGATTTCTTTTTTCCCCACCTAATGTAAATAACTAATGCTGTAACAATGCTGATATTTTCAATAGTTCCCATAATTTGGGAGTGTTCAATTGAGTCTAGTAAAGCTTTACCCCACTCTGTTTTTTGTTCTATAGTATTTTCGATATAGATTATCCCTACAATTAACAGAATTACGGCAATTAAAACAGTAATAATTTCTAGCAAACTATAGATAAATCTAACTGTACTTCTCAGTAATCTTGCTAATTTGCGATAATTGTATAGTTGGGATAAATATTTTTTGATTAAAAGCATATTTTCACGATTATAATGAGGGTTTTGTTAGGAAAAAATAAAGACATTGGATGCACCTCATACCATGATTATTTTGTTGATATTAACAATGATATATGATTGAGATAGTTCATTGTCAAGAACTTAGTTAAGGAAGTCAGAAGTCTATAAGGGTAATTTCCTATGGAATGCTCCACAAACGGGAATCACCCGTATAGAAGTCAGAAGTTGTTTTTTTAACAGGGATTTTGAGCCACCAAATTATATCAAGTCCGGTAGCATCAGTATTGTAAATAAGGTTAAGGAAGAAGGAAGAATTCATTAATTGATAATGGATAATTGATAATTACCTCTGGTTAAAACCGAGAGGATTGAATATAAGGAAATATTATTTCTTCTCAAGGGGAGATTGGATATGGCGAGGTTACCTCGCCATCTCTCGACCGCTTTTTTCCGCTTGAAAGAGGAGGCTTTAAACCTGAATTATTTAATTAATAATTAATAATTAATA
>NZ_JBNHER010000116.1:0-4535 GCF_050015975.1 Dapis purpurea BLCC-M126
AAAATTATAACGCTACTTTTCCTTTTCCATCGCCTGATATTAAAGTAGATGGAGTGGTAGGTCCCCAAACCTGGAAAGCTTTGGGTGATGCTATCTTCAAATACACCTATTAAAACTATCGCTCTGACACAAAGCATAAGGAGTCCTCATCTAAAAGTGTTTCATTTAGGATTGGGGGGGGAGCCTTAACTAAACTTCGTTATAGTTGAGGTACTTCACTCCTTTTTTATTTATTGTATGTGTTTGTGTGTGTTTTGTTGCCCCTATATACTTAGAGGCTGTTTGTAAAGTTTTGTGAAATAAAGCGATCGCCTTAACACTTAAGTAAGAAAATGATGATTATAATGATTGTCTCTCCTATGGAAAGAAAAAACTATCCCAGTGACCTAACTGATGGACAGTGAGAAATTTTACAGCCTCTGATTCCTCCACCTAATTTGGGTGGTAGGTCTAGAAGTGTTGATATACCAGAAGTGATTAACGGTATTTTCGTTGCTTGACACAACGGTTGTACATGGCGGGCACTTCCTCATGATTTACCACCTTGGCAGACAGTGGCTACTTATTTTTATCGTTGGCAACGTAATGGAGTATGGAAACAAATCAATGACACATTACGAAAAAAAGTGAGAATTAAACACGGCAGAACTAAAGAAGCATCGGCAGCTATCATTGATTTACAGTCAGTAAAAACTACGGAAAAAGGGGGGTGCGTGGTTATGATGCGGGCAAAAAGATCAAAGGCAGGAAACGACACATTTTAGTTGATACCCAAGGGTTGTTGTTAACTGTAGTAGTACACTCAGCTCAGATACAGGATCGCTTCGGGAGCCAAATCTGTATTTCTTCAAGCTAAACATGATGCCCCAAATCTGAAAATTGTTTGGGCAGATCAAGGCTACCGAGGAAAACTGGAGAAATCAGTGCCAATGGTTTGTGGGTGTAAACTCCCTATTGTTAACAGAACTGAAAAAGGGTTTAAAGTTTTACCTAGACGTTGGGTAGTGGAAAGAACTTTTGCGAGGGCGCGGCCGTAATCGTAGACTTTCTTGCATATTATGAAGAATATTCTCACAACAGCGAAGCCTTTATTCATATTTTAATGATTCGTTTAATGCTCAAACGTTTAGCGATCGCTACTAATACTTCATAATTATTTACAAACAGCTTCTAAGAATAATTATTATTATCATTAATAAAAAATCCATATTTTCCACTGAGGTTTAATCCAAGAAATCCTTATCCAACAATAGTTTTGAGCTGCTTGTCACCCCGTGAGATTAATATGTCTAGCTTTACGGCGGTAATTGTTCTTCAAATTAGGGTTAAAGCCTTTTGTGAGGAGTATAATAAATGATAAATTATAAGTGATAAGATCGAAATAGTATAAAGCTAATGACTAAGATACTTTTTCTGGATTAATTAATTCTAATAAACCCACAAATCCTACCCAAAACGTATAGACTCCATAAGAAAATGCCTGTTTTCCTTGAACAGAAGCATAATATCCTCCTATAATAGCCTCAATACCATGAATCAAAAGAGCAGGACGTTCTACCCAAAAAATCCATTTTAAATGAGGAGAGATTTGCGAATCAGTCAAATAAACGTTAAGATTGGCAAGTTCCCATGCGAGCGCACTTGAGATTAAAATGATAGAGATGACTTTAATGCTGGTGAGTCCCCATTGTAAACTTTTTGATATGTTCATATTTTTCACTTGCTTAAGACTAGGATAATGATGATAGTTCTATTTTCTCAAATCCAGAGATTTTTAGCCAATTTTTTGATAAAATATCTGATAGATACACAACAATTAAAATTGTATCAAACCATTGACTGGGAGAAGGAAGTCACTCGCTTTCAAGCTTTAGGATTGACTTATCCATCTTACTATACATCGGTCAATTTTCACGGCATTAATCAGGGTTATCTTAATCCAGTCGCTGCTTTAACCTATGATGCTGTGACATCTTGGGCGACTTTATTCGGTGAAAAACAGTTACGTCAAGCTTTAATTCATTCTATTAAGGGTGAACCTCAAACCATTTTAGATTTAGGTTGTGGGACAGGTTCAATGACAATTGAACTCAAAAAAACTTTCTATAGCGCAAAGGTAATAGGCTTAGATTTATCTGCTTATATGTTAGTGATGGCTGACGATAAAGCCAAACAGCAAACCCTTAATATTGAGTGGAAACAAGGGTTAGCAGAAGCAACAACTTTTCCCGATTCTAGTTTTGATGTGATCACTATTTCTATGTTGCTGCACGAAACGCCACCTCATATTTCTCTAGCTATTTTAAAAGAAGCTTATCGGCTACTTACTTGGCAAGGACAATTAATGATTCTGGATGGGAATCAACAAAGATTGCGTCATGTTTTATGGTTGGCTAAACTTTTTAGAGAACCTTATTCTCCTGTTTATTCTCAAGGAGATATCAGACAATGGTTAAAGTCAGTTGGATTTCAAGATGTACAAATGCAGCCTATCAGGGGGATTTATCAAGTTAGTCATTCAATGAAACTTTATACTTTATGAATGACGAAGGGTGGGCAAGAAAAGGAAAACTTGCCCACCCTACAAACTTCTATGAAGATGTAACCGTTTTAGTAAATATTTTTGTACTGAATTAGCTTATGAAACTTTTTCTAGCTCTTTATCTGCGGATTTGGAGCGCTTCAGTTTATGCTTGAGGGTTGAGGCTGCTCCAAGAGTTCCAAGAGCTAGGAAACTGAGAGCAGAAGTTGGTTCGGGTACATGAGCAATTGTTAAGTTCCTAGCTATAAAAGTAAATGTTTCAAGAGGTAGCGGTTCTCCAATGGGAAATTGTCCCATACCTAAACCTTCACCACTACCACCTAAAAAACTAAAAGGACTTACCGGGTCATCTTCAAACCCAAATATTATAGCTGTCTCACCATCTTCTGTTACTACTTTTTTTCCTAGAAAAATTGGAGCAGGACTATTAGGAAATCCTTTAATTATTCCTTCACCTGATTGTTTGTCAAATTCATAAGTAGCCTTTCCTTTTCTATCACCACCTGAAGTCTCTTCCCAATCGAACGAACCTCCTACTTTGCCTGTCAGAGAAGCTGCTAATGTAGACTCTGAGATATTTAATACACCTAAACTAGCTAATCCCACTGCAATCAATAAAGTTTTTTGAATCATAACAAAGCTTGAAATTTATGTAAGAAATGTTGTTGACATAATGACACTAACTACAAAAATAAAGCAATAGAAAATCAGCATCTTTACTGAATCTTTATCTAGTAAAAATTTGTAAACCTATTAATTTTACAAATACTTACAAACCATAATTTTTATAGTGGTAAATCTTATAAATAGAGGATTTTTTTTCAAATAAGACAATTCAGTTTAGGAAATATTTTGACGATTTCATATTTTAGATGCCTACCCTTTTTTTGAGATATTTTTTATCATAAAATAATCTTAAAAATTCTTAATTAGTATGTAATCTCCGTCCCCATATATACTCTTTTTTTATTAATAAAAATCAATAAATAAAACTATTATTATTACTCAGATTCGTGGCATTTAAGCAGAGGATTTGATCTCAGTCAGTTTTTACCGTGAAACAACGGAAATACGTTATATTCATAAGCAAAATTTATAGTAGATTTCCAGAGGTAATAAATTTTATCTTCATCAAATATTCACAAAACTGGACAAACTTCTCTCATTTTTCAGCCCAAATACCTGACTTTTTTCTCTAGCTAAATTCTCTGCTATTTTCAAACCATCACCATCAGGGCAAGTATAATAGTCCTCACTCAATTTAGCCATTCCGTTATACAGTAGTAATGCACTTATTGAGTTTTCATCATCCCCACTGCCTACCCAAATATCCCCATACCAAATGCCCTGCTTATCCTTGCCTACAAATATAGTAGGTACAGTTTCTAGAGATTGTTTGACTTGCTCTTCTAGATAAGAGGCTGTTTGTAAATAATTATGAAGTATTAGTAGCGATCGCTAAACGTTTGAGCATTAAACGAATCATTAAAATATGAATAAAGGCTTCGCTGTTGTGAGAATATTCTTCATAATATGCAAGAAAGTCTACGATTACGGCCGCGCCCTCGCAAAAGTTCTTTCCACTACCCAACGTCTAGGTAAAACTTTAAACCCTTTTTCAGTTCTGTTAACAATAGGGAGTTTACACCCACAAACCATTGGCACTGATTTCTCCAGTTTTCCTCGGTAGCCTTGATCTGCCCAAACAATTTTCAGATTTGGGGCATCATGTTTAGCTTGAAGAAATACAGATTTGGCTCCCGAAGCGATCCTGTATCTGAGCTGAGTGTACTACTACAGTTAACAACAACCCTTGGGTATCAACTAAAATGTGTCGTTTCCTGCCTTTGATCTTTTTCTCTCCAGAACTGCCGTAATGGCAGAATGTGACCCCTGAGTGCTAATCAATGTGTCAGAAAATTCACGTCCACCCAGAATAAAAAGTTAATTGTGTCAGAAAATTCACGTCCATCCACAATAAAAAGTTAATTGT
>NZ_JBNHER010000117.1:0-19116 GCF_050015975.1 Dapis purpurea BLCC-M126
TAAACATCAAATTGTTACGCTATGTGACGCTTTGTATCGGTTTTATAGAGCAGTATCGCACTGGAATACTCCTAGCCAAAAATTGTGGATATTAGACTTGTCGCTTTATAACTTAAAAAATCCTCAAAACCCTTGATCTGTAAAGATTATAGCTATCAATACTCTAAAATACCTGGAATTATTACTCTGCCTGAGTTTGAGCGATTTTTTCCTCTATTTAGCGACAAGTCTATTATTTGATCCTCATTCCTTAGTCATCTAAAGATGACTTAAGTTATTAGCCAAGGATTTCAATCCTTGGCTTGGCGAACCATCGGATATGACTCCTCCACTATTTGATTTCAACTAACTTGATTAATCGCTGACCAACCTCGCAAAACTTCTGCAACACTCCATGCTTGAGCAATACAACCACGAGGAGTCATCGGTTCATTTCCATCAAAAATCTCACTGATACTACCAACACCATGCACCATTAAATGCTCTGCCATTGGTTTCAATAACTCCTCAGCTTTTGCTGGATTATTATAAATTCTTAAATGGGCTGTAACATAAGCACCAATTAACCAACCCCAGACAGTACCCTGATGATAAGCACCATCTCGTTGATAGATATCTCCTCCATAAACACCTTTATATTCTGGATCGTCGCTAGCAAGACTGCGCAACCCATAAGGAGTTAATAACTTGTGAGTGCATATATCCATCACTTGTTTTTCTTGCTCTGTTGTCAGGAGGGGAGCGTAACTATATTTACCCATTCCAGGCAATGATAAAGCAAATATTTGATTAGGCCGTAAGGAAGTATCATTACCATTAGGTGTATCTAATACATCGTAACAATAACCACCTTCTTGATTCCAGAAACGAGCAAAACCCTTTTCCTTAATCAACCTTGCTAACCTTTCATAATCTAAATTATTCTTACCCAACTTTTGGGCAAACTTATCCATTATTTGCAAAGCATTGTACCACAAAGCACTAATTTCAATCGGTTTCCCAATACGCGGTGTCACTACCCAGTCTCCTACTTTCGCATCCATCCAAGTAAGTTGACTACCTGTTTCACCTGCATAAATTAAACCATCATCAGTATCTAACTGGATATTGTAACGGGTGCCTCGACGATACCAATCAATAATTTCTGCTAAGACTGGGAATAATTCTACTAATAATTGGTCATCTTCGGTTGCTTCATAGTATGCACGAATAGCTTCAAAATACCAAAGTGTGGCATCTACAGTATTATAATCTGGTGTTGCACCACTGTCTGGGAAGCGGTTAGGTAACATTCCCTGATTGACATATTTGGCAAAGGTTTCTAGAATTGAACGCGCTACATTCAGTTGCCCTGTACAGATGGTTAAACCAGGTAAGCTAATCATTGTGTCGCGTCCCCAGTCTTCAAACCAATGATAACCTGCAATGATGGTTTTGCCATCTGGATGTTTTGGGGATTTGCGATCAACTATAAATTTGTTTCCTGCTAATACTAACTGGTTTATCCATTCTGGCGTTGGTTTGGCAACTTGAGGTTTTGTCTGGGATGAACCAGCAGTTAATGATTTCCAGAATTTCACTACTGGATTTTTTTCTTCTGGTTGGGATGTTTTAGCAGTGGCAAATTTTTGTATGATCTGCTGGTCGTAAGCACGACGAGATGCTAATGCTTGCTCACCATTAGTAGTCGGATTTTCCTTCGTACTAGCAACTATAGTTAGAGATTTTCCTACTTCTAATTGAGCATTAAATGTGAGAGCGTGTAAGTGGTCTTCTAATTCCTGTTGCCCCCGATATTTTTCTACTGCTAGGTTAAATCCGTAATACCAATCGTTAGCAGGTGTAGATACTAGGGTTTTGTCGTCTATCTGGGGATTTGTCAGTAGATATAAGGGTGTGGCTTGAGGAAAAGATTTTACACATACTCCTTTGTTAGTTTTGTCAATGTCGATCTGCCAATCATTGGCGTAGGTATTATGATGATGATCTCGATGGTTGACTAATGCTTTGATGGCTAAATTTAATGGTTGGCTACCACTAAGCAGGTTATAATGAATGTAAGTTGTGTTTTCCCCTTGCTCCATCCATATTCGTTTCTCTAAAATTACGTCTGCAAATGAAAATTTCCATACTGCTATTGTGCTTTCTAAATAGAAGCTTTCTATGTGTTTGTAACCTTCTGGATTAATTGTTCCATCGGCCCAACGGTTACAATGTAGGGGGTAGCTTTCTTCTTTATATCCAGCAGTTTCGTCTAGTTTTGTTAGCAGTAGAGTACGCCCTAATGGGGGTTGGAGAGTTGCTATGAGTAGTCCATGATAGCGACGGGTTAGGAGGTTAGATATTGTACCAGAGGCGTAACCGCCTATTCCGTTTGTGACTAACCATTCCCGTGATTCAGCTATATTGAGATTGCTACAATTTTCTCGTTCAAAACTGATGACCATAAAGATATTACTTAGAATATATAGTTGTTCAAGGGTTTTCGTTGTCACCCGACTTCTTTATACCATATCGAGCTGATCGAGGTACTATCTCTAGGATTTTTTCCGTTTTTAATTTGAGCGATCGCTTATACCTGAATATTTTTTATGGTAGTTTAATTTTTATTGATTTAATAGTCATTTATGAGGTAGAATTAATTATTTTATCAGATTTATTTTTCAGGAATGCAACTTTTTTTCTATCCTCACATTAATTTTTTTGTTGGTGCTTTAGAGAATGAAAATCTGGTCATTTTTTGGATGTTGCTTTTGATTTTAGCGATCGCTTCAATTATATAAAATTCGGTTGAATACTTATTAGACATCTCCAAAAATTATCAAGCACTTACTGTAACTATCTTTTAGGTAGCGATGTAGCTGCCGCTAGGCTCCGCCAACGCCACCTGCTCCAGATAGTCATTTTTTATGGGATTTATAGTATTACAGATAGTTATTGTTAATTATTTACCATTTTTATGTGATTATTTATTGATTTTCACCAGAACTAAAGTTATGATTTATGTTAATATTAACGCTCCTATTCTTAACCTCACTAAACCACATATTGTTAAAATTACTTTTTCATAATTACTATCTTTTAATCTGAATCTTTCTCGTGCCACTCTAAATATTTTTATAAGTATTATTACATGTTCTACAAATATTCTTTTTTGAGCTTTTCGTTGATTCTCTTTCTTTACTTTTTCTGGAATTTTCTGGTTTCTTTTTTTTTATTGGGCATGTCAACTCTTTCCTCACCTTGATACCCTTTATCTCCTTGAAATCTTTGTTCTTTATCAATTTTTTTTTGTTGTTTTTTGTTGGGAGTTTATATCACTCTCTGGACCTCTTTCTCCTACTATTACATCCACTATTTCTTCTCCCTTATCTGTGATTACTATCTGATTTTCAAACGTATGATTTTTTTGCTTTCCTGAGTAATATTTTTCTGTTTTTGATCATTTTTTAGCCTGAAAATATCCTGCTCTGTACTATCAAATATCAATTCTATGTGACTTGATATTACCTCAGATTTTACTCCTTTCCCTTATCAAAAAATTAAAGTTACTAAATCCCTGGTTTTATGAACACGGTTTGGAACTTTGTCTTGTCAGGTGCAAGATGTGAGTAAACGTAGGACATGGGGTAAACTACATCTAGGAGTAAATGAAGCTACAAGAGAAATAGTTGCTGCTGTAGTAACAACCAACGATATTAGTGACGAGCAAGTGTTCTGTGACTTGCTTGATGGAGTAGAAGGTGAAATAGCACAAGTATCGGGTGATGGAGCATACGACAAGTGCAACTGCTATGAAAAAGCTCGTCAGAAAGGAGCTAAAATCACCATTGCGCCACGAAAAAACGCAGTAATTTTGCAACATGGTAACTGTAGAGGTACTTCCCATCCTAGAGATGAAAACTTGAGGCGCATTCGTATCTGTGGGCGAAAGAAGTGGAAGGGTGAAAGTGGCTACCACAGGCGTTCTCTATCAGAAACTACTATGTTCAGACTCAAAGCTTGGGGGTAAGTTGAGAAAGCGATTGTTTGACAACCAAGCCGTGGAGTTATTCATTCAATGCACTATACTTAACCCCATGATACAGAATGGTAAACCCGAAAGTTATCAAATAGACATCTAGTCTCCCCCTCCCGTGGGATTATTTGCGTTGGCGGAGCCTAGCGGCAGCTATATCGCCACTTTCATGCAACAAAGTCCAACAACTCTATTAATAATATCAAAATTTGATTAGATGAACCCGCCCCGCTAAACTGTTTATGTTGTGTTGCCCTCCCCCTTTTAATGTTGGTAACAAAACCAAACCTACTGCACTGAAACCACTGCCAGCAGCTAATGACTGCGATTATTATTGTGTTATTGGGGAGGGGGCGGGTTCACTAACTCTTAGTGTCACACCATTAATTTAACGTGGAACCCGCCCCTACTATTTCCACATTCTAATAATTCATTTGTCCGCTCACAACAAATAGTTCTTGTTCTCTACCATTGCGCAGAATTTTGAATTGCAATTCTTCACCTACATCACCATCTTCAACTTTCCTCTGTAACTGTTCGGCACTAACTATTGATTGATTATCAATTTCTACAATTACATCTCCTATCCGCATCCCCGATTTTTCTGCTGGAGTACTAGATAATACTTTCGTTACTAAAACTCCTTTTACCTCTGGCAACATTAAAACAGAATTGGCGTCGCTATTATTTTGTTTAGCAACTTCTGGAGTTAGAGTAATCATCTGAATACCAACAAAAGGATGAGGTACTTGTTCTCCACGAGCTAATACATCTTTAATTTCTTTCGCTTTATTGATAGGAATAGCAAAACCAATACCCATAGCATCAGGTCTAATTGCAGTATTAATTCCAATTACTTCACCCTGATCGTTCAACAACGGCCCTCCAGAATTTCCTGGATTAATTGCTGCATCAGTTTGAATAAAATCTAATCTTTTATCAGGAATTCCTACTGCTGAACTCGGACGTTTCAAGGTACTAATAATTCCTAAAGTAACGGTGTTATTAAATCCTAGAGGATTTCCTACTGCTATTGCCCAATCTCCTACCTGTACTAAATCAGAATTACCTAGAGCTGCTACTGGTAAAATTTCACCTTTTGTCTCGACTTTAACTACTGCTAAATCTGTAACTTTATCAGTTCCTTTTACTTCTCCAATAAACTGTCTCCCATCATTTAAACTGACAGTAACTTTGTCTGCTTTATCTACTACATGAGCATTGGTTAAAATTATCCCTTTCGAGTCAACAATAAAACCCGAACCTTGACCTTTTAACAATTCTTGTGAAGGTGGTTGAATTCTTAAATTTTCATCAAAGAAACGTTCAAAAAATGGGTCTTCAAAAAAAGGATTATTAGGGCGAGTAATTAGTCGCTCCGTGTCAATTCTAACCACGGCTGCACCAACTTTATTGACAGCTTCTGTGACAAAGCTATTACTATTTCTAGTATTGATATTCTCTGGAATAGCTTGCAATGCTAATAAATGAGGATTCGATAACCCTGCAAATAGTCTTGGAGTAGCCATTGCTGGTATTGTTGGTATACAAGCAACTACAAAAGTAAAAACGATAATAATGGCCAATAATTGAGAAATGATTTTGGTAGTTATTCGACAAAAATTTAACAATCTCATAGCATTAATATTTGATTGACTAAGTTAGTAGGTTTGATGTTACAATATTCCCAACAATCCAATATTATACTATAAGTTTATGGTGATATCTGACAAACAAAAAAAACAGCCAGCTAATGATACAGTTGAGACAGATTCCAATTCCGAACATCACCATCACTCTTCTGCTCATCCTCATGTTCATAGTGAAGAATCTCTACAAAGTCTGATTAATAGATTATCAAGAATTGAGGGGCACGTTAGAGGAATTAAAACTATGATCAAAGATAATCGGAATTGCCCTGATGTTTTGATACAAATAGCTGCAGTTCGTGGTGCTTTAGACCGAGTAGCTCGTATGGTTTTAGATAATCATTTATCTGATTGTATTGTTCGGGCAACTCAAGATGGAGATATTGATGTTGAAATTGCTGCTTTAAAGTCTGCTTTAGACCGATTTTTACCTTAAATTAGGGAGTAGGGAGTAGGGGGAAATAATTGATTTTATTTTTTATTATTGGAAATATCCATTGATAGTTGAAGTTTCTGGAGATCTCTAACAAAAAATTTTATTAAAAGAACTTATTATGTGGAAAAACATAGCTTTTTGGTTACTTTGGATAGGGTTTGGTATTTATGCTTTTCTGCTTGCACCCCCAGATCAACCAGATACTTTAGAATTAATCCAAAAATTGTCAACAGGTGAATGGGAAAATATCAATCCTTTGATTATATCTCTATTCAATATCATGGGGATTTGGCCGTTAATTTATAGTTCTTTATTATTCTTTGATGGTAGAGGACAAAAAGTACCAGCATGGTTATTTTCGACATTATCATTTGGAGTAGGAGCATTTGCTATTTTACCCTATCTAGGATTGCGTCAATCTAATCCAAATTTTTCTGGAAAAAAGAATTTATTTCTGAATATTTTAGATTCTCGGATGTTGGGAATGATTTTAATATTAGGTACGAGTATCCTATTAATATACGGTTTAAAAAATGGCGACTGGGTAGATTTTATTCAACAATGGCAAAGTAGTAGATTTATTCATGTAATGAGTCTAGATTTTTGTATGTTGTGTCTCTTATTTCCCACTTTATTAGAAGATGATATGAGTAGGCGAGGAATGGAAAAAAATATTTGGTATTGGGTAGCATTAGTTCCACTTTTAGGTCCGTTAATTTATTTGTCTGTGCGTTCCCCTCTATTATTAGTAGTAGAAACTTCCACAACATTAGACCAACAACAAGCTACTTTCATTAATGGATAATTAATAATTGATAATTGATAATTACCTCTGCTTAAAACTTTAACGGAATTGAATATTCTGAAAGAATTTATAGATAAAGGTAAGTAGCATTTTTGTGATCTAAAAGAGCCAGCTTTTAGCTATCAATAGATGAAAAAGTGATGGTTTTGAGCAAACAACAGCGGAAAAATTTAGGGATAAATATATCCGACTAAATCGTTTGTAATCGACATTTCTAGTGACTACTGACTATTGACTACTAAAAATACTAAAAATACTTTTTTAGCAAGCCCTAGGTACTTTTTCAAAAAAAAAGGCTACAACCTTTGTCTGTAGATCCTTTAAGATTTAATCGGTTAGCTCTAATTATTAATTATTTATTCGGTAAATTAATCAGATGTGGAAACTTGTGAGTTTCCCTACTCCCCTACTCCCCACTTCCCAACTCTCTGTAGTATTTAACTTTTTTCACATTCCCGTTTTGTCACATCATGTCTATACCGAAACATATCCTCCAGTCGAGAGTCTACCCACCAACCTAAAAAAGATTCTGCCAACCAGTCCCCAGGCAAAGAAAATGCGATCGCATCAGTCAACCTAGTCTGACCATCTTCCTCACTAAACTGATGACGATGAGTCCAACTGGCCATTGGGCCTTCTGTCTGTTCATCAGTAAACAGACTATATTTTTCATACTCTGTATGCATAGCCACCCATTTCACAGGAATTGGACCGAGCCAAATCATAAATTCTGATATGGCACCTATTTCAAGTCCACCTTGACGACGAATAATTTGGACTGGTTGCCAAGGTGGGGTAAGTATTTGCAAAATATCCGAACGTTCGTGGAAATTCCAAACCACCTCAACTGGAGCATTGATCGAGGTTGAATAGCGAAAATGCAACATTTTTCAATCCTTTGTCTACTTCACAATTATTGCTTTTAGACTGTATTTTTATTTACAAATTTACTAAATCTTTAAAATTTAGATATTTTTTTAGTGAAATTATAAAGATGCTGTAAAGTATGTGCTGAAAAAACAGAAATATTTCTAATTATTGTGCATAAAAGCTCCCCATTATTTCGGTGTGATTGACATATACTTTATACATTTGAATTTTGATCCTCACATAAACTCAAATTTTTCCGGGTTTAATAATGTATAAATTCTGATTCCAATGGCTAATTTAGAGGCTATTTTAAATTATGACGGTAGAAACATTGCACATTTATATAATTTAGGCAGCGTTCTACAAGTAGTGATTTTTCCTCGACAAAATCCAATAATTTTGTAAATACTATTCATTTAAGACTCAGATTCTGTTCCCTGTTCTATTTCTAATTTTCCCTAGATATCATAGTAAATAACTATGATCAAAGGACTACCTTAAATAAAACAGGGATTTTTCCTAATTATATTATAAAGATTTGGTAAAGATTCTTCAAAATAATTGCTAGTTTGATGAAGATTCGGTAAAAATACTGAGAAAATGTGTCAGTAAAGCTTTTCTTAATTTATGATGTTTATCAAGTTGAATGGTTTAACTGTTAACTAGAAAATCTTGATGGGTGCAAATCATAATGTATCAACACATACTAATAGAAACGGCTGATTTCTGATGAAGTCAAACGTAATTACCTATTTTTTTCTTGTTTTATAAACAATGAAACGTAAATGGAAACAAATCCATTAATAAATTGCAAATTACAGTAGTGCATCAGTCAAGTGTGGGATAAGTAATCAAGTAGTTCCATTTACAAGGAGTGATTTAGCTGTGGGAGATTTTCGATAAGCATGAAAATGGGCATTAGAAATCAAATACAAATACATATTTGTATTTTTTTGCACGTCCATAACAACAGAATAATTTTTTGTGGCAATTCATGCACATTATCGCTATTCATCCAGAAATCCACTGATAATCAGAATTAAGTTAACAACACTCAAGCAAAGCTAAAAAACTTCCACACTTTACTTTATGCAAGACCCAAATTACTATGACTTCATCTAAATCCATGACTCAAAAAACGCAACTAACCCAAGTATCATCAGAATTACAGAACTTAACTGTAACAAAATCGAATACTGCTACTGCTGCCTCTAGTTATGTACTGACTGACTTAGGTACACTTGGTGGCCATTTGTGTGTAGCCAAAGATATCAACGACTCTGCTCAAATAGTTGGTTATTCAATTACCAGTAGCGGACAACGGAGAGCTTTTATCTGGACTCCTACCAAAGGGATGGAAGATATTTATACTCTTAGCAATACCTCTACCTGTGCCTATAGTATTAATGACTATGGTCAAGTAGTAGGATATTTTGTATCTGATAGTGGTCAACGGAAAGCTTTTATTTGGGATCAGACAAAAGGTTTTCAAGATATTAATGCTGAAAGTGATAATTTCAGTGAGGCTTATGGCATTAATAATTTTGGTCAGGTGGTAGGCTGTGCTATCTCCAGTGATGGTAATAGAAAAGCTTTTGTTTGGGATAGCAAACATGGTATGGAGTATATTAATAATGGAAGTGAGATAGAAAGCATTGCATATAGTATTAATAATTCTGGTGAAGTAGTAGGCTATTCTCTTTCCTCAGATTTAATGGTCAAAGCTTTTGTTTGGAATAGTAACAAAGGTGTCCAAGAATTACCAGGTTTTTTAGGTTCAGATATTAATATGTCTGGTCAAGTAGTTGGTTTTTATGCTGTACCTGAAGATAATAACCGGGCTTTTTTATGGAATGGCAGTAACAAATTTCAAGACCTAGGTACTATTTCTGGTAATGTCGATTTACAATTTTTTGATAGCGAAGCTAATAGTATCAATAATTCTGGTCTAATAGTGGGATATTCTGATAGGATAATAGACCTAGAGAAAGAATTATGGGGTAGAAAAGCTTTTATTTGGGATAGTGTTAATAAAATGCAAGACCTAAATGATTTGATTGATACTAATGATCCTTGGATTCTCAGAGAAGCACGAGCTATTAATAATCATGGGCAAATTGTTGGATGGGGAAATAAAGCTCAAAGTCGTCATGCTTTTTTATTGACACCTATTTCTTGAGCTCACAAATTGTCATTAGAGAATTTTTGTTCTGTTTAAATCAAGCAGTTTTGATACAAGTAGCTAAAGAAAAATAATTGCACATTTTTCTTTAATTGAAACTATTTTAGTGCAATATTTACAGATAATTAGAGTAGGTCATCAATTTTGTGTGGGTGCTTCGTTCAACATTGAAATAAATAAACTTCATAAGAATCGCCTATTTTTAGTAATATAAAATAGGCGATTCTTAATGATTATAAATAATGTCTATAATTTCTCACTCTAGGAAACAATATTACTTTCTATTTCCTCTAGAAATTAATCTTAGAGCAATGATAAAAATTAATTACTAATTCAATCATATAAAACAGAGATTATGTTAAGTATTCAGCCATCAAGTATCAGCTATTGCTTTTGATGCCTGTTCAAAGCTATATTAATTGAACCAGAATTAAATATTACTACATAGAGTCGGTTTATTTGATCTTAAAGTCTTCATTTCAACCCTATCCTTAAAAACAACATCTTATTGCTGATAGCTAATAGCTGAATGCTTACGAAATTATTTAATTTTTAAACAAAGCAGTAGCCTCAGCCAAATGCTTCTTCAAAGTTGCCACAGGTAGAGGACCTTGAATATGATTCCAAGGCAAAACTTGTTCTAATTCCCAATCATTAAAAACATAAAAATCCAACTCTGGTAACTCCCCACGCAAGTCCTTAAAAGCCCTTTTATAACTACCCAAAGAATCCCCATAATTTCTGACCAATTCTAACAAATGAGACAACCTTCTATCCCCTCTAGAAATTAACCCTTGAATTACCGACCATTTATAACTTTCTGGACGAAAATCTATCCCCTTTGAACGTAATTTTTTCTCCAAAAACTTTAACCTTTTTTCTGACTGAGAATTTACCCCAAACCATTGAAAAGGAGTATGAGACTTCGGCACAAAAGTGCTACAACCCAAACTTAACCTTAAACCAGGAGCAGCTTTTTTTAAAGCCAACATCATCTTCATAGTTGCATCTAAATCTTCTTCCTCTTCTCCGGGTAAACCTACCATTCCATAAAATTTTATTCCTTTCAAACCACCAGCTTTAGCATTAATAGCAGCTTCAATAATTTCCTCATTTGCCAACTTTTTATTAATGATTTTGCGCAGGCGATCGCTCCCACTTTCCACAGCAATTGTAATTGACTTTGTATCTCGACTCGCTAAAATTTTTGCCAGCTTTTCTGTGACTGTATTTGTTCTAACCGATGCAATACTCAACCGAATATCATCATATTTTGGCTGATTCAAATAATCTAATAAACTGTTAAATTCTGGATGTTGAGTTACCGAAGCACCCAATAAACCCAAACGTTTTGTCACAGTTAATCCCTTTTCAATTGCAGGAATAAGAGACCCTTCTAAACTAGCACTTCTAAAGGGTAAAGTCAGATAACTTGCCAAACAAAAACGACACATTTCCGGGCAACTTCTCACAACTTCTACCATAAAAATATTTTCCCAAGCTGCCTTTTCAGTAACCACAGTTGAAGCAGATAAAGTATTACCTCGATAAGTTTGTTTTTGCACCACAGGAGGAATATCTTTATCTATAGGTTCAATAGATTTAATCACACCATCACCACTTTCATAAATTACTTCATAAAGACTAGGAATATAAACCCCAGGTACTTTAGCTAAATATTTTAATTGTTCTTGTTTTTCGGCACCTCTAACTTCTTGATAAGCATCAATAAAATCCCCCAATAAATTTTCTCCATCTCCCAACAAAATTACATCAAAAAAATCAGCAAAAGGTTCTGGGTTAGCTGTTAAAACAGGTCCGCCACCAAATACTATAGGATGATTTTTGCCTGAACGATTTTTAGCTCTAATTGGAATTTCCAGAGACTCTAGAATACTTAAAATATTGACATAATCAAGTTCCCAGGAAAGAGAAAAACCTAATAATTCTGCTTGTTGTGGAAGAGATTCATTAATATCAGTAAATAAACGACTAACTTGTAGATCGGAACGGATTGCTAAAGTTGCCCAAACAATCTGATAACCAAGGCTAGTTATACCCACACTATATTCATTAGGAAAAGCAAAAATAATGGGAATAGCATTAGATTCAGGGATAGCTGGAGTGAAGAGTAAATTTTCAGTATTAAATAGATTAACAGACATATTTAAACAGTTATCAGTTATCAGTGATCAGTTATTAGTCATAAGTTTATAATACCAGTTTCAAAAAATACTGCTACCCTAACTTTTTTTGTAGTTAGAGGAGACTTGGATTTTGCCATAACAGTTATCCGTTATTTGAGCCTATAAAATTTTACT
The DNA here is from genome assembly GCF_050015975.1 of Dapis purpurea BLCC-M126. NCBI lineage: Bacteria > Bacillati > Cyanobacteriota > Cyanophyceae > Oscillatoriales > Microcoleaceae > Dapis > Dapis purpurea. Next base: position 12,282 of record NZ_JBNHER010000117.1, read on the forward strand.
TTTTACTTTTGATTTTTGCTTTTAACTCCCGTGACACCATCTTAACTATTTGTACTTAAGTTTAAAAAATAAAATTGGTGAAGCTAAACTCAAGGTAGCAACGTTAGTAAAAATTATTGGTAAATTTTGAATAATAATGCCGTAAATTATCCAAAGCAATACACCTGAACAAAAAATAACAAACATTTCTAGGGAGATATCTTTTGTCGAGCGAGTTTTCCAAGTTTTGATAACTTGAGGTAAAAATGAAATAGTTGTGAAAGTGCCTGCTAGTAGTCCTAGAATTGTTACTAAGTTCATAATAAATACCAATAATTGTGATCTAAATTATTCAGCTATCAGCTATCAGCTATTAGCCATGAATTATTGACAAGTATATACTATATTTACTGAGGTATGTTAAAAGCTAAGATTGTTAAAATTAGCTCACGATAAACATCATATTGGTGATGCAAAATAAAGCGACAACCTGTTTCTGTTTCATGGGCATAAGTTAACTCTTTTAAATAGTTCGGATGATGCTTTGTAATTTCCTTAATTTTTTTAACAACAGAAGTAAAATTTTTATTTTTATTGAATATTAAGAGAGCTGTTTTGGTGTCTCGCCATGAAGTGTAACCCAACAATTGATTTATAGCATCTTGAAACTCCTTTTCTCCATGCCAAAATTTACATTCAGCAATAAAAATATTTTTACCATTTTCTCTGATTAAAATATCTGTTTTTCCTTGATTGTTAAATGTTTCACCAGATGCTTTTCCTTTATATTGACCATTGAGTTGAACTAAAAAATGGTCTCTAATATTTTCTTCCTTCATATTTTTGAAAGCTTCAGGACTTCTTTCCATTACCAATGCCATATTATAAATTATAGAAAGAATCTCATCGTAGTCTTCTATATCTAAAGTTGGCTCTGATTCAACGATTCCTTTATTTTCTAAGGGAGGCGGAACTTTATTTTTTTTAGTAAAAGGCACAGAATAAGTTTTAGAAGTATTAGGGTTACGCCTCAGAGGAAAGCCTAAAGATTCAACAAGTTTTTGGTCATTTAACAATTTTTTACGGCGATTTTCTAATTTAGAGATAAATTTTTCTTTGATTGACATTTCAAAAGAAGCTAAATCTTTTGACATTTGCTCTAAATAACTATTAATCTGACTTAAAAATCTCTCAAATTCTAGTTTTAAAGCAGATTGTTCATTAGAATCATGTATTTTATAACTTATTACAATTTCGTTTCCTTTCACTCTACCATAAGGAGGTAGGGTACTATAACAAGAAGGTTGATAACATCAAAAATATGAGTCTCCTTGAAAGGGAACATAGTAAGTAATTTTAGTACCTTTTACTGATGTATTTATTCCAAAATCATAGTCTTTTAAAGTGACTTCTTCAGAATCACTTCTTTCAATATTCTCTTGTAGTATTTTGGGAATATCAGATTTATATTTATTTTCAAAATAATTGCACCAATCCTCAAGACTTGTCTTTAATAAACGCTCGCCATCAAGTTCCATTAATTCATTTTCTAGCTCTTTTTCTCTTCGGCTAATCAAATCAAAAATAGTTTCATTAGTTTCATTTGAAAATAAAAAAGGATTATCATTGATCATTAAGCTACCTCCTAAATAATTGTTTTTGCTTCCTTAACTATTATACCGTTTCTCAAAAAAAATCTATATTTACTTGAGCAATGGAGTAGAGGAATAGGGGATTTGAGGAGAAGTAAAAAGAAGAATAATGAACATTAAATCACCTTAATTTTGCACAAAAGTGATTTATACTGTATTAATTACTTAATAGCTGAAGTGTAAATAAAGTATAGCATTACTTTTGGGTATTGGTATTATATACCCCCGAGATTAAGTTGGCTTATTTTCATATTCATCTATTTTCTTGTATTGCTCTAACTGAATTAGTTTGATAGTTTCAAAAAGTTGATTTGCTTATAAGTATTGAAATTATATGTATGTAATTGAAATGCTTAAATCAACTTTTTTAAGTATGAGATATAGAAAACTTAAAATAGATGAATCTTCATCTTTAGTTGCTTGATACTTAGACTTGAGAAGAGAAACATTTTGCACCTGAATTTCCTATTCGTATTTATCCATAGAAGATTGTTCTTTTAACTAATTAAAACTGATAATTATTGATCTTGACCAATTATAAAAGTTCTGATCAATAAGAGATTGACAAAATCAACCAACCTTTTTATTTGTAACAAAATTATCATTTTTAGTAAAAGCTCCTACTTGTCATAACTTTATTAATTAAGTATCAAAGGGAAATCGGAGATTAATAAGTAGCATTATTTTTAGTATTTAATCTAATTATAAGTATTTGTATTAATTTTTAAAATTACTCCAAAATATTGAGCAAACTAATTAATATATACTTTATGTGCTTAATTTTTCCAGGGATAATTTACTACCTGTGGACGAATAAGAGCAACAACTTGGTTTAGTTATTGACAGACAGGCTAACTTCAACAGAGTCACAACATAACAACACTTTAATAACACCACTAAAAATTTAGAAAATGAAGGCGAAATATATCTTCAAAATCTTGTTGGTGCTCATCCTGCTTGTCAGTTTGACTATTTTTGCTCCCATAGCTCAAGCGGCAGAAAAGGGATTAGATGTCTATTTCTTTTACTCCCAAACCTGTCCCCATTGTGCTAAACAGAAACCTCTAATGGAATATATCGATCGACAGAATGAAGAGGTTAAAGTTAATTCATTTGAGGTAAGTCAAAATCCCAAAATATGGCGAGAATTTCTGGCACAATATCAGATTCCTTCTCAAGCAGTTCCCAGAACATTTATTGGCGACAAAAATTTTATTGGTTATAGCGAAACCGAGGGAGAATTGGAATATAATCCTGTATATAAGGGTTATATCGGCTACCAAAACCAAATTATTCAAGCCATAGAAACAGAATTAGGATACATCGTTAATATTCCAGGAAGAGACAAACCAATTCAACTTCCCTGGTATATTATTTTCTTGCCAATTTTATATTTATGCAGCTATCCACTGCTTAACAAAAAACTCAATAATGAGCAAAGAAAAAGATATTGGTTTGGCGGATTAATTGCTACGATTATTGTCAGCTTATTTTTCTTTATTACCTTCACCCCAGATGCCATTATTAAACAATTTGCTCAAGAACTTCCCTTTCCCTTATTTGTATCTACAATTGCTCTAGCTGATGGCTTTAATCCTTGTGCTTTTACTGTCCTAATTATTCTCTTGTCATTGCTGAGTTATACCAAAAGCAGGAGAGATATGACACTGATTGGTTCTACCTTTGTGGCTACTTCAGGGGTGATGTATTTTCTGTTTATTATGATTATGATTCTGGTGGGTTCTGTATTTTTTGACAAATATGGAACTATCTTTATGCTCGTACTAGGAGGAATTATTACTTTAGCAGGATTAATTAATATTAAAGATTACTTCTTTTTTAAACAAGCATTTTCTCTTTCCCTATCTGAAAAACAGCAGTTATCTATTAGTAAAAAAGCGAGGGAAATTGCTCGTAAACTACAAAATTCCCAGAGTAGTAGGAAAACGTTTTTAGCTGCCTTGGGCGGGACAATTTTATTAGCTATTTTTGTCAACATTGTCGAATTAGGATGTACTGCCATTCTTCCCGCAGTTTACATGACAACCTTGATTCAATACTGCCAAGAAAATATTTGGCTTTGTTTTTCATTCTGGACAGGAATTTATGCTTTAATCTATATTATTCCTCTCCTAGCAATTTTATTGAACTTTATTTATTCCTTCAAATCCTCAAGACTGAGTGAAAGTCAGGGAAGAATACTTAAGCTCATCGGGGGAACATTCATGCTTTTTTTTGGATTGGTGATGATCTTCAAGCCAGAATTTTTAACTTTAGGCTAAATTCGGGAGTGCATTATAAAAGTGTGGGATAACGACATCAGGAGTTGTTTTTGTAATATAATGTCTGCTGGTATCGTTTGTGTAAACAAGAGTGTGAATATCTACAATAAATTTAACTCAAGCCTTCTTTCCTAAATAAATAAAGTCTTTTTTTTTCCTTCTTCCTTGCCCTTATCTTACAAGACTGATGCTACCGGACTTGATATAACAGGGATTTTGAACAACTCTCCAAAAACATTTCGCCTTCAAAGGCAGCGTTGTACAACCCAATTATTTTGATAACAATTGATAGCGATCGCCTTGTTGAGTAAGGAGAGCGAAAAATTTCCCTCAAGGAGAAATACTCAAAAAAGAGGCGATCGCTTCTTTGATAGCAAAAATCAGTTGAGCGTAATTTCTAGGCAGTTGATTCATAGTAGGCTCAATAATAGAGTTAGACATTCGGCAATAACTACTATAAATGCTCAAACTTACGAGGGAGATTACTGGTGAAAACAAGGCAGATTACCTTTACGCTAGTAACTTTAACGATGTGATTTATGATTATACTTCCAATGTCAGTATAAGTAAAGCAGAGAAACCGGGTTTATATGAAATGCCCATATACTGAAATCTATCTCCTATAAACCCGGTTTCTTATAACACTCAACTTACTCAACAGATTTACCTAAATTCAACTGTACCTCCAATTCCTTAATGCGTGCTTGTAATGGTGCCATCATTTCTGCTACTTCAGTCTCAGAATAACGTATCGGAATATGCTGCGGACAATTTCGATCCCAAGCTTCCACAGTAATGATAAATGCACGCTCAACCTTGGCATTATATTCAGGTTCGCTCAACTGCTGCATTAACTCCTGGTTATCATAAACAACCTTTGCACGCCCCCAAATTTTTAAACGACGACGGTTGGCATAATCCATCAAAAACAAGAATACCCGATCATTCTCAGATAAATTTCCAATACTGATGTATTGACAGTTTCCGGCAAAATCAGCAAAGCCCAAAGTCTTCTCATCCAATACTTTCAAGAAACCACGAGGCCCTCCCCGAAACTGAATATAAGGCCAATTATTAGAATTCACCGTTCCCAGATAAAAACTATCACGTTGCTGTATAAACTCTGCTATTTCTGGTGTAATGGTATCATTAGTTACCCCAGTCTCAGCAAACCGTTCGTACATTTGCCGCGATCCGTAACGTTCCTGAAGTTCTTTGACAGCAGGTGTAAATGCGATTTCAGTAAATTTGCGAGCCATGATTTTTTTCCCACTTAAAATATGTAACAAATTCTGAGATTGCCTTCCTAACAGAATCATTGGCAAATCTTGCAATCAGTTTCAGTCGCCATAACCGTTTTGACAAGGCAAAAAGAAACACTCATTTTAAGAGATTGCTTGCTTTCACTCCGTTTCAGTCACAATGACAAAAGAATAGTATCACTAAATACCAGTCATACCGACAAAACCAGGCAACTGCTTAATTCTTTCAATCCAAGCCTGAACATTAGGGTACCCCTCTAGAGAAATTTTACCATCGGATGCCAACGCCACATACGGAAAACAAGCAACATCTGCAATAGTCGGGCGATCTAATGCCAGCCAATTATTTTCTGACAAGTGTTGATCGAGAATTTTCAGAATATTCTCTGATTTCTGAGTTGCAGTTTCAATATTGATACTTTCGGCATTAAACAGATAATAAAGTCTAGCGTGCTCTACTCCCTGACGAATTTCACTTGTTGCTGTTGACAACCACCGCATAACTCTACTCATCGGTTCCGCATCCAATGGCAACCAGTCTTCATTACCATAGCGTCGTGCTAAGTAAACTAAAATTGCTTGAGCATCTTGTAGCACTATATCCCCATCTGTTAGCACTGGTATTTGCCCAAAGGGGTTGAGTTGCAAGAATTCGGGGCTTTTGTGTTCGCCTTTCATTAGATCGACGCGGACAAGTTCATATTCTAATCCTAAAAGCGATAGCATTAGTTGTACTTTATAAGCATTGCCAGATAGTTCGTGGTTATATAGTTTAATCATTTGATTTTCCTAAGATGGTGCTTGAGAACAATAAATTTTGAACCGAACATTCGGTATACTTTTAATGTACTGAACGTTCGGTAGAATGTCAAGAGAATATCAGAAAAAATTTTTTTATGTCCAAAGAACAAGCGATCGCCAAATTAATCCAAGTATTTCGGCAATATGGATATGAAGGGACCACATTAGCCAAACTATCAAAAGCCACAGGATTAGGAAAAGCCAGCCTTTACCACTACTTCCCCGGTGGGAAAGTAGAAATGGGAGAAGCAGTTTTAGAATATGCCAATAACTGGTTTAAAACTACGGTATTAAAACCATTACAATCTGATGGCCAACCAGAAGAAAGAATTATAGCTATGAGCCAAAAAATCAGCGAATTTTACTCTGAAGGCCAAGAAACTTGTTTGTGGTCAGTATTATCAGTAGGGGAAGCGCAAGACCTATTTAATAGCCAAATTCAGAACAGTTTAATGATATGGATAGATACTTTAAGCCAAGTCTTAATAGAAGCGGGGATTGAGGCACAACAAGCTCGTCAAAGGTCAGAAGATGCAATTATTCAAGTCCAGGGAGCATTAATATTAACTAAAGTTCTCAATAATAACAGTCCATTTAAAAGGACTTTGGCAGAATTACCAAAAACGTTGTTAGGCAAATAATTTAGTCTTGAAATAAAATTAATTTTTCTCTGGTTGCAAATTAATTTTATCCGACAGATGCACCAACTTTACAGTATTTTTAGTTTGAGTAAACCACAAAATATTTTGGGATTCAGGAGTCAAAAAATACTTTGTACTTGTGTGATTGATCGATCTGAAAACTACTTTCATTAATTGATAATTGATAATGGATAATTGATAATTACCTCTGGTTAAAA
>NZ_JBNHER010000118.1:0-34446 GCF_050015975.1 Dapis purpurea BLCC-M126
TTCGTAGTAGGGCTTTAGCCCGAAATCAAGAAGTGGGGCTAAAGCCCAACTACAAGCAAATAATAGAGACTTTGAAAAAGGGTGAAAATCCGATTACTTCCGAGGTATTGGAGGAGTTGAAAAATTAGGTTCGTAGTAGGGCTTCAGCCCGAAATCAAGAAGTGGGGCTAAAGCCCAACTACAAGCAAATAATAGAGACTTTGAAAAAGGGTGAAAATCCGATTACTTCCGAGGTATTGGAGGAGTTGAAAAATTAGGTTCGTAGTAGGGCTTTAGCCCGAAATCAAGAAGTGGGGCTAAAGCCCAACTACAAGCAAATAATAGAGACTTTGAAAAAAGGTGAAAATCCGATTACCTCCGAGGTATTAGAGGAATTGAAAAATTAGGTTCGTAGTAGGGCTTCAGCCCGATATTTTGATTAGATAAACCCGCCACCAATTCTATGAACTGAGATTTCTTTCCTTACGGAATGCTGCGCATTCATGTCGCGAAGCGAAACGTTCCACTCACAATGACTAGCCTATAGCTAGTAGTGGATTGTTTCACCTAAAATAGTGCAAAGCGCTTTTCTCATAATCACCCCATCACCCCATCCCCCCATCCCCTCATTTTCTAATGCAACATTTAAGATGAAACAGTCCAGTAGGGTACAATATAGTCTTTTTCTATCTAGTGCAGAATGGCGGAAATAACTGACCAGTTACAAAATCCTAAAAGTCTTACTAATCAATACTTCTGACTTCTGACTTCTGATTTCTGATTTCTGACTTCCGCGTAGCGCCGCTAGTGTAGTAGGATGTAGATAAATTTACTTAAATTTGGCCTTTTTTAGGGTATATTTAGTATTAAAATATTACCTCAATCACCTGAAAAATACTGTGATTTTTTTTTATAAACTTTTTAAATAACTAATATCATCAATAATTATGAATAGAGAAGCATTAGTCGTTGGCATTAATTCTTATCCTTTTCTCAAAAAAAAGAAACCAGGAGATTTAAACCTCAAAGCACCTGTAAAAGATGCTGAAGCTATCGCCGAAATGTTAGAAAAATACGGCAAGTTTCATGTACAACGTTTACCTAAAACTTATAACGAAGAAGGTCAAGCTAGATTTGTTCCTAATGGTCTTGTCAAAGTTAATGACCTAGAAAAAAGGATTATTAATTTATTTAATCCTCCATCAAAAAATGAAGTTCCTGATGTGGCTTTACTCTTTTTTGCCGGACATGGTTATTTGAAAGAAAAAGGAGGAATTCAAGAAGGATTTTTAGCTACCAGTGATGCTCAAATCAAAAATGAGAAATATGGTATTTCTTTAAATTGGTTAAAACAATTATTAAAAAATAGTCCAGTCAAAACACAAATAGTTTGGTTAGACTGTTGTTTTAGCGGAGAATTTTTGAACTTTCAAGAGGCAGATCCTGGTACGGGAAAACAAGTAAGTCGTTGTTTTATTACTGCTGCTCGTTCCTTTGAAACAAGTGTGGAACAAATAGATGGAGAACAAGGTGTTTTTACGGCTAGATTACTCAAAGGTTTAAATCCAGAAAATTCTGTAGATGGTTGGGTAACTAACTATATATTGGCAGATTCTATTAAAAAGAATATGCTCAATACTGCTCAAGCTCCTGTATTTCATAATTCAGGAAATGCAATTATTTTAACTACTAATAGTCCAACTCAACCTGTAGATGAACGTTGGCAAAATACTCCTCCTTATCGTGCTCTATCTTATTTCACAGAAAGGGAAGAAGATGCAGTATTTTTTCATGGCAGAACTCGGTTAACAGATGAATTAATTAACCAAGTAAGAACTAATAATTTTGTGGCAATATTAGGAGCCTCGGGTAGTGGAAAATCTTCTTTATTAAGAGCAGGTTTATTATATCAACTGAAGCGGGGTCAGAAAACATCGGGAAGTGACAGGTGGCAATATCTAGATCCTTTTACTCCCACTTCAACTCCTCTGGAAAATCTGCAACAGGCAATTAATATAGAAGAGGAAAAACCAGAGAATTTAAGCGAAAAATTAATCGACTTTATCCAGTCAGCAGAAGCCGAAAGAGTCATCATGGTAATCGACCAATTTGAAGAATCTTTTACCCTCTGTGAAACTCACAAAAAACGACAGAAATTTTTTGATTGCTTCTTGGCAGCAATAGGAAATAAAGCCATTCAAAATAATTTTTGCTTAATCTTAGGAATGCGGGCAGACTTTCTCGACCAATGTTCAAAATATCCAGGGTTAGCAACTCAAATAAAAGACAATCAATTCTTAGTAACTCCTCTGGAAAAGGAGGAAATAGAAGAGGCAATAAAAAAACCAGCCGAATTGGTAGCAATGGGAGTAGAACCAGGATTAGTTGCTCAAATGACGGAAGACTTTTTACGAAATCCTGGTAGTTTACCTCTTCTCCAATATACTCTAGATGTACTTTGGAAAGATGCCACTCAAGGAGAAGAGAAAAGTAAATATTTAACTCTGGCAACTTATAGAAAATTTGGTGGAATTCAAGGTACTTTAACAAAGAGAGCTAATGAAGTTTTTGAGAGTCTAAGTCAAGAGGAAAAGTCAGTTGCGAAACGAATATTTTTAGAATTAGTTCAGCCTGGGGAAAAGCAAATAAATTCCGGAAAAATAACAGATACCCGTCGCAGAGTCATATTAGAAAATTTGCCCAATGAACAACATAGTTTAGGGATGTTGTTAAAGGTAAGTGATAAATTGGCCGACCAAAATAATCGGTTAATTACTATAGATAAGTCAGAGATAGGAACATTATTAGATATTATTCACGAAGATTTAATCAGAAGTTGGAAAACTTTGAGGGAATGGGTGGAAGAATATCAAGAAGTCTTGCCTTTAGTAAGGAAGATAGAAGGTGATGCAACGGAATGGAAAAAACATAATAAAAAAGATGATTGGTTATGGCGAGAAGGGCAGTTAATGAAGGCAGAAGAATATTTGGCAAACTATGGGGATATGGGTTTGTTGGATGGATTTGCTTATGACTTTGTTAAAGCAAGTCAGGAGTTGAGAACTCGTTGGGAAGTTGAAGGGAAAGAACGGAAAAAAAGGGAGTTGAAACAGGAGAAAAAAGCCAGAAAGTTAGCTCAGAGACGGAATCAAATTTTGGCTATTTCTTTGCTGTTTATGACTGGGGTATCTGCTTTTGCTGTGATTCAACAAAGAATAGCTAAACATAATAGTGAAGCATCCTTTGCCCGTCAAATAGCAGCAGAAGCAGAAGTCGCCATCGCTAACTGGAACTGGTACGATCGAGGTACTTTATTAGGACTCCAGTCAATGGTTACAGTTCAAGAGCTGCACAAAAATAGGTATGCATGGTGGAGGAAAGCCGTCAATAAATTATTAGGTGATCAGCCTTTATATATCCCCCAAAATGCAGCCGATGGAGCTATCCGTAAAGGGCTAAGTCAACTACCAGATCATCTCCATACCTTCAAGCACGAGTCTGGAGTAAATGCAATCGCTTTAAGCAAGGACGGCAAAACCATTGCTACTGCAACTGATGACAAAAGCACCCAGCTCTGGGATACTACCACGGGCAAAGAGATCGCTACCCTCAACTACCAGGATAAGGTAATAGCAGTAGCTTTGAGCAAGAACGGCAAAACCATTACTACAAGAAGTGAAGATAAAGTTGCCCGCCTCTGGGATGCTGCCACAGGCAATGCCATTGGTACCCTACTCCACCACTCTGGGGTAAATGCAGTAGCATATAGCCCTAACGGTAAAATCATTGCTACTGCCAGTGATGATAATACTGTTCGCCTCTGGGATACTGCCACGGGCAATGCCATCTCTACCCTAGTCCACTATTTCCCAGTAAATGCACTAGCCTTTAGCCCTGATGGCACAGCTATTGCTACTGCCAGTGATGACAACATCACCCGCTTCTGGGATACCGCCACAGGCAAAGAATTTGCTACCCTTGACTACAAGGCCAGGGTACATACATTAGTCTTTAGCCCCGATGGGAAAAGGATTGCTACTGCCAGTGATGATAATACAGTTCGCCTCTGGGATACCAGAACCTGTAAAGAAATCACTACCCTAAAGCACCAGGATAAGATAATAGCACTAGCCTTTAGCCCCAACAGCAAAACTATTGCTACTGCAAGTGATAACAATACAGCTCGCCTCTGGGATATCTGCACCGGACAAGAAGTAGCTATCCTACTCCACCAGTATAAGGTAAAAGCAGTAACCTTTAGCCCCGACGGCAAAACCATTGCTACTGCAAGTGATAACAATACAGCTCGCCTCTGGGATACCCACACTGGCAAACAAGTCGCTTCCTTCAATCACCAAGACAAAGTAAATGCACTAGCATTTAGCCCGGAAGGCAAAACTATTGTGACAGCAAGTGATGACAAAACTGCCCGCCTGTGGGATACGAATGTCACTCAAGAAGTTACTACCCTCAAGCATCAGTCCTCGGTTAGAGCAGTAGCCTTTAGCCCTGACGGTAAAACAATTGCTACAGCAAGTTATGATAAAACAGCCCGCCTCTGGGATGCCAATACCGGTAAACAAGTCGCCACCCTGAACTACCAGTCCAAAGTAAATGCAGTAGCCTTTAGCCCCGACGGCAAAACCATTGCCACAGCCAGTGCTGACAATACTGCCAATCTCAGGGATGCTGCTACAGGGCAAGCGATCGCTACCCTCAACCACCAAGGAGAAGTAGTAGCAGTAGCATTTAGCCCGGAAGGCAAAACAATTGCCACAGCAAGTGATGACAAAACGGCCCGCCTCTGGGATGCTGCTACAGGCCAAGCGATCGCTACCCTCAATCACCAAGGAGAGGTAATAGCAGTAGCCTTTAGTCGCAATGGTAAGACTATTGCCACTGCAAGTGCTGACAATACTGCCCGCCTCTGGAATGCCAACACTGGTAAACAACTCGCTACCCTCAATCACCAAGACGAAGTAAGAGCAGTAGCCTTTAGTCGCAACGGGAAGACTATTGCCACTGCAAGTGCTGACAATACTGCCCGTCTCTGGAATGCCAACACTGGTAAACAACTCGCTACCCTCAACCACCAAGACGAAGTAAGAGCAGTAGCCTTTAGTCGCAACGGTAAGACTATTGCCACAGCAAGTGCTGACAAAACTGCCCGTCTCTGGAATGCTGATACTGGTAAACAACTCACTATATTACTCCACCAGGGCACAGTAAGAGCAGTCGCTTTTAGCCGCAACGGGAAGACTATTGCTACAGCAAGTGCTGATAATACTGCCCGCCTCTGGGATACAAAAACTGGCAAACAAGTTGCTACCTTCAACCACCAAGGAGAGGTAAGAGCAGTAGCTTTTAACCAAAACGGGAATATCATTGCGACAGCAAGTAATGACAACACCGCCCGCATCCATTGGGTAATGCCAAAAGATTTAGTTGCAGAAGCTTGTCGCCGTCTTGGCCGGAATTTAACAGCAGAGGAGTGGCAGCAGTATATAAACAGTAGCTTGGATACATATCAGAGAACTTGCGATGAACTTCCGGTTCATTATACTTTAATTGCAGAAGCTAAAAATTTAGCAAAAACAGGAGAAAAAGAAAATATAAAAACAGCAATTTCTATCTTTAAACACGCCCAAAAATTGCAACCGGAAATTGATCTCAACCCTGATACAGAAACTATAGAAACAGAACCAGAACTTGTCGCGAACAAATTTGCTGCTTCTGGCGAATTAGAAAAGGGTAAAAAATTAGCAAAACAGGGAAATATAGAAGGGGCAATTAGTCTTTATAATCGAGTACAAAAATCATATTCGGATGTAGAAATAGATTCTAATGATTGGGGAGAATTATGTCGATCTGGCAGCCTAAACAATCAGGCTCAAGATGTGATGTTTGCCTGTGAAAAAGCAGTAGAGTTAAGTCCTGATAATCCTAGAATTATGGGTATTCGTGGTTTGGCTAAGGCACTAAATGGGGATTATCAGGGAGCGATTGATGATTTTCAAGTATTACTTGATTGGATTAAAGATGAGGAACAAAAAGCACGAGTTAAAGGTTGGATAGAAACTTTAAAAAAGGGTGAAAATCTTTTTACTTCTGAGGTATTGGAGGAGTTGAGTAGTTAGGCTAGTAGTATAGCTACTATACGATTTCTCACAAACTTTTATATAGGGTTTGCCCTCAAAAGTCTTATGGGTGAGGGTAGGAGTCAGGAGACAGGAGACAGGAGACAGGAATGAGCGAGAAGGCAGTCGGAAGAATTATCCCTCAATTTCTCTGTCCAAATCTTGGTGTTAATACTAACTTTTTGAGGCTTTTCAACTCAAAACGAGCGCACTTTTTCCCGACTTAAAAATGCCAAAAGTTTTATCTGTAAACACTTTCATATTTATTCAGCAAACCTTAATTAGTGATAAAAAAACCTTCTGCTCCTGATATACTGCTTATTTCTTCTATTCCTCCTGACTCCTGTCTCCTGTCTCCTATCTCCTCCTGACTCCTGTCTCCTGTCTCCTGTCTCCTATCTCCTCCTTAATTTATTTATAACTGTTCATCCGGACATGATATAACCCTATGAAGAAGCAACATGACGCAGAATAGTTAAAGGTTTCTGCTCCTTAATAATTTTCATTTGTTCCTGATTTTTCACCAACAAAGCACCAGCAAAACCCAAACTATTCACAGAAATAGACTGAAAATCTTCATACGCTCGCGGCACAACTAACATCCATTCTCCCGTTACCAAAAGATTATAATCACCAGACTGTTTCCCACTCATCCCATTATTACCTTCTATACCCACTGCTTTAAGTAAATTCAAATAAGATTTTAATATCTCAGCAGCAGAGTCAACAGGAGAATGCACCCAAGCAGCATCCAACTTAGCTATAGCGTGTCGAAAAGGAAAGTAAGATGTAACACCTATCCCTTTGTCAAACCTAGCAGTAGCGATCGCCCTATCTATCGGTATTTTCTCTCCATCGGGTATCATAGGAAGAGGTACTATTTGCAAATGTTTATGACGTTGACTCGCACCTGCTGTTTTCCCACTGTTGTAAAAAGCTAAACCTTCAAACTCCCCCATACAGCCAGCCAAAGCTTGAAAATCTTGCAAATTAAGTAAATTTTCTTGTTCCTCAAATTCTCTAGTGACGATGAGTAAATGATAATCAACAACATTATATTTATTCAACAGACACAGATGAGTTCTAGAAATATCAGCAACAAATAAATCCTCTTCATAAGGTAGAAAAGGATTAAAATCTTTGCCAGTGACAACTTTCTTTTTTTCCTGCTGTTTCCTAGCTTCATCTTTGCGGGATAAATTAGACAAAATACGCACTAGGAAGCGAATATTATCCTGTTCTACAAACTCATATTCTGTGGGTATCGGTTGGAGTGCGCCACATTCTAGAGCATATTCAGTTTGCTGTTTGAGTTTTTTCCAGAGAGTACCCGATGCTAATAAAAGTTGACTTTCAGACATAGTTGATTTTTGGAGATCATATCAGTAGTTATGAATTATCATACTATTGAGATGAGCATCTACAGCAATACCTCAAATTTTGACAAAAAAAAAGTTCCCCTTGAAAAACGGGAACTTGTATCAATAGCAACTACTCTTGAAGTTTGTATCTATTTTCATTATAAAACTAACTCAACTTTAAGCCAAACTTCAACTATTTTAAGCTTCAAAAGCTATACAATACTTAGAATTTTATTTTACAGATTACACTATTAAATTAATCTCCTAGTGTCTCCTCACAAAATAGTTGAGCTGACTCAAAATCTTTGCCAGATCTATTAGCTTGAGCTGCTTTATTTTCTAGGAAGCTGTCAATTGAAGTTTTAGCTAAAGAACGAGTTGTTCCACTGGCACTATCTTGAACCCAATCATTATTACCAACTTTGTACCTAAAATCGCATCTATACTGATCGTTAGCCGATCCTGCCTGTAAGAAAATACCTATAGAAGCTAGTATAGATAGGCTTAAGTACCTTTTCATTATAATCTCCTGTAATTAGTTTGCTGTTGAGATAGTAATTTACTATCTATATTCTTTTTATATCTCTAGGTTAATATTTTTTATTGTTAACTACTATACTATTTACCACGTTTTCTTCAATTTTCTTGATGATAATTAGCTTTTTTAAGTATAAACTCTCACTCAAATATAAATATCATTAATGTTAGTTACTACTGTCTAAGTATTAATAAAAATTAATTCAAAAAAACTCAAATTTTATGATATAATTAAATGCAATATTTTGCTGACAATGTAAGTAAAATTATACAGCTATGTACTTAGATTGTCAAGGGTTAAATATAACTATTTATCTAAATAATTATCTATGATGAATATGCACGATTATCAAACATTTAATTTGCAATATCAATCACAATTTTCTGAAAATTAATTACTACTAATTCAAAGAGCAAGAAGACTTACTGGGTCGAGAAATAAGAAAGTTTTTTCTAACTAATTAAACAGACTCGATCTAACCTAGAACTAGAAAAGCGTCATTCTTAGGTAAGCAGACTAATTATTCATCTGTTAGCAAAACTCTTTCTTCTACAGCAGCTAGAGACATTACTGCTAATGTAAAGTTCTAGTAAAGTAGATGGCACTTTCTGCTGGCCATAAACATAGACTTGCATAAGTCAAAATTCAAAAGTCAAATGGCGATATAAAAACTTGAAATTGACAATCATTGTGGAAGTATGAAATTATTCAAGTGAGTAAGTAGGTCTAAAATTAAACGTTAAAAAATTCTAGGGGCGGGTTTAGCTAAAAGCCTTAATATTTCCAATGTAGTCCTAAAAAGCTGCCCTATACTGGTTGCGTTTATTAATTCTCCCCTACTTAATAGCAATAAAATGTCTACGTTTCATGGATTATAGATAAAATATTTTACTATAGAACTCTATTTTTGACTTTCCACAACATGGAGAGCCAATAATATAAACAGAAACTATATTAAATTAGGAGACACAAATGCGTAGTAAACGTTCCAAACCCTGGATTCATCGTAATTCACGTTTTATTATTGCTGGTATCGCAGCAGTAGGTGCGGCAATCACAGCCTATCTTCTTATAGAAAGATTAACAGGGGGAACAGTTATTTGCCCTGTAGATGGTTGTGATAACGTACTTGACAGCGATTATGCTACTGTTTTAGGCTTACCTCTAGCTCTGTTTGGCTTTTTAGCTTATGCTGGCATGGGAACAATGGCGATCGCTCCTTGGTTAATTAACCCAGACTCACAAAAGGAGTTACGCTCACAACTAGAAAACTGGAGTTGGTTATTAATGTTTGTGGGTGGCGTATCAATGACCATATTCAGTAGCTATTTGATGTACATCATGGCATTTGAGATTAAATCTCTTTGTCTTTATTGCATTGGTTCGGCTGTTTGTTCTCTATCTCTATTTATCTTGGCATTAATTGGTCGTAATTGGGAAGACGTTGGGCAGTTAATCTTTACGGCGATCATTGTGGGAATGATTACTATGGTAGGAACATTTGCGGTTTATTCTCCAATTCATTCCACCTCTGCTAGCGAACCAAATGTCTATGGAGTAACAACTACTTCCACTCCCGCAAAAGTTGCATTAGCGGAACATTTAACAGAGGTAGACGCAAAAATGTATGGTGCTTATTGGTGCAGTCATTGTCAGGATCAAAAGAAGTTATTTGGTCAAGAAGCTGTTAGTAAACTAAACTATATTGAGTGCGATCCTAAAGGCACAAATCCTCAACCGAACTTATGTGTTACAGCAGGTATTAAGGCATATCCGACTTGGGAGATTAATGGTAAACTCCAGGAAGGTGTAGTTTCTTTAGAGAATTTAGCCAAGTTATCAGGCTATAACGGATCAACTAATTTTAATAATCCTTAAATTAAGTAGGGTTTGCTGAATAAAGTATGCATGGTAGAGGTAGGAGACAGGAGACAGGAGAAATGGAAATTATAGAGGAGTTAGTCGTAAAAATTGTCCCAATATTTTTCTGCCATAATCATCCCAAAATACTAGCATGTATGAGCTTGAGCGACCGAAACAGGCGCACTTTTTTCGACAAAAAAAGGTTTAAAGCAATATCTGTTAGTGCTTTGATATTTAATCAGCAAGCCCTAAGTAGCCAAAGCTAATAAACTCTAGTTCTGAGAGTTGAAACTGCACTTAATAAACAAGAGCGATATTTCTGAGTTGTCATGCCTAATATTATGTCTAGATCAACACTAACTGTAAAGTCATTGCGACTGGAACGGAATGGAAGGAAGCAATCTCAGGGGTATTAAATATTTGGCGTTGCTGAATCAAGGGATGAAACTTTTGGCAAGGAGTAAATTCCATATTCTACTTCCTCTTTCTCCAAAACTACAATTCATCCCGCAAATATGCAACGCCAAATATTTCTTCTATATATTCCTAATAATAACTATTGAAACGGACATGATATAAATCCTGTTGCTACAAAAAAGCATTGCTGATTTACTTCTTTGAGAAAACAGCAATGCTTTTTTTATTCTATCAGGACTTACGCAAAATCACCTAATTCTGTCATTATGAGCGACTACTTTTGCGAAGCAGTCCGTCACGATAGTAATCTCAAATGTCCAAAACTCCTTGATAATGCGTAAGTATTGTCTATTTAAAATGGAAATTTTCCATCAATATCCTTAAGCTTTTTCTTGCTCTTGACTTGTTTTGCTCTTGCGCTTCAATAATAATTTTCCTGCAGCTCCAAATGCCAATAAACCAAAAATTGTACCTGGTTCAGGCACTGAATCAATTTCATAAATGGTAGTTGTACCACTAACTTCATTAGCTACTACTAACAAAGCTAAACCACTAGGACTATCTTCTGCACTAATAAATGTTAACCCTTCTGGTCCTAAATCTCCAGCAGTACCAGCTTCGGCATTTCCTTCAAAGTCACGGTTATTTGTATAGCTAATAAACTTAGGAGCTAATGGATTACTAACATCGTAAGTCATAAAACCGCCCACTCTTTCTAAACCAATAAAGGCTAAAGTACGACCATCTACTTCACCAATAGCAACACCTTCTGGTTCTGGACCTTTATTATCACTCCGATTATCAAAGGAGTCATTTTCATCATTATTGGAGTTGAAGTCGTCAGGAAATAACTTAGCGGTTATTTGTTCAAAATCATCCCCACTGTCAAAAACTAACTCTCCCTGTTCATTCCATATAGAGAAGGAACGACCACCAAAAGCGTATAGTTCCTCGAATTCATTATCATCGTCTGTATCACCCATGACGTTTGAGATTTCCAAACGCCCTATCACTTCATCTTGCCGGAGTATGTCAGCATTTGGAAAAGCTATTGGATCGAGTACCACATCATCATCTCCTACTTCTGCTTCTTCGTTTAATCCATCATAGTCACGACTATCACCTTCATTAGCTGTTACCAAGAAAGTTTGATTGTTTGCTGTATAAGCAACAACTTCATCCGGTTGATACATCCCAAATACAGGATAATTTTGAATATTAATTGCACCATCTTCATCGCTACCATCTATCCCATTACCAGCTAGACTATGATCTTTAAAACCAAGAGCAACAATATCAGTAAATTCACCAGTGGTAATATCGAGTATACCAAAAGCATTATTTTCTTGTAATGTTACCCAAGCTGTTTCTCCATCTTCCGAAATAGCGATCGATTCTGGTTCTAAATCTTCAGCCACTGTAGCACCAGGCCCAAATATCCGCACACCTTCTGCTTTTAGTTCATTTACTTTATCGTTGAAAGCCTGAAAACCTGCAAATTTTACATCATTCTGTTCGAGAGCTCTTATAGCATCTATCCCCTGTGATACATCTATATCTATAATACTAACAGAGCCTTCTGGATCTATCTGTCCTTCTAGATAACCCTCTGGTTCAGCTTCATTAGCCACCAATAATTTACTACCATCTGGTGTAAAGGTTAGAGAATCAGGTAAAGCACCAACTGTTACTTGATTTATCAGCTCGCCATAAGGATCAAAGAATGCAACTATTCCATTATCTGTGACTGTATCATTCTCGATAGCAACGGCAAAGGTACCATTACTATAAGCAACATCATTAATTCCACCAACAACAAAGTCACCAAATAATCCTTCTTCTAAAAAAGATATACTTTTATACGGTGCTTCTAGACCACTTAATTCTTCATCAATATTAAAGATATCCAATCCTAGTCCTAGCTCACTGCCATTAACCTTAAATAATTTTTGGCTGATTGGATCGTAAGCTGTATGAAGAGCAGCACCATCATCAAATATACCAGCAGAGTTAGTACCTACTGGTGTAAAACTAAAACCAGCCGCTGTACTTGGTGCTGCCATCATAGCCACTGCAAAACTTGATTGTACAGTTAATTTAATTATGTTTCCTAATACATTTGTCTGAGTATTTTTACTTTTACCCTGATGATTTTTCATTAGTTATGTACCTCTCAAATAAGTAAATTTTTCAATTTTATCAGGTAGAATTTATGTAAGTTGTTTGTACTTATAGCTTTATGAGCTATTCTTACTTAGATAGATTGCAAAAAATGTATAAAATTTTTAACATTTTTTTGTGTTATTACTAATAATTCCCAAAATATTACCAAAGTATAATACTACTTTGTAAAACCACTGTAACTGTAGTAATTATCAAATATTTTTTTAAGATATCAAGATATATCAATAGTCTAAAACTCTTACTCAAATTACTATTCACCTAATTATACAGATGTTTTATATACAACTTCAACATGAATCTTTAAGTTGTATGTGGTTTCTAACAATGTGGGATTTCCGGGAACATTTTATAGTTTAATGCCCGAAGTTATGAGTACAGACAATTATTTTGTTGAACTTAAATCAATAATTGCATTATTACTTATAAATATGCAATAGTTTTTAGGGAACTTCATCAAATCTTCATATATTATTGATTCACTCTTACTATAAATGTTGTATAAATTTAGAATTATTATTCACGAATAACCCCTAGATTAGGTCAATATGAATTTACTGATTAGCTACATAAATTCAGGTATAGAGAACATACAACCGAGAAGGTTGTTAAGATAGTATAGATGTATGTAAGTTTGTTCAAAAAAATGAGGAAAGGATAAAGATCGCAAAGCTCAATGCTAATGAATGGCCTAATTTTAAACAAAATTAGTTAAGTGGCCAATTCAAGTAACTAGGGCATATTGGCAACTATGAAATGAATGCCATAGTAAAATCTAGATTACCCTGGCCAAAGCCAAATAAGCCTATTGAAGAATTTAGTGCAAAAATTCAGTTTATAAAAGCTTTTGTCAGTAAATTTGTTTGAATCATATCATTCAAGTCCCAAACTATCAGAATGGAGAGGCGGATAAAATGTTAGGCAAGTTGTTTGTGAAACTAGCACTCTTTGGCATAGTTACTGCCTTGGTCAGCTCTAGCTTAAAATCATCAGCATCAAACCCGGAGCTGTTAGCTAGCAGTGGAGACCCAGCTACCATAGTTATTGCTGATATTTCTAATAATCCTGCAAAAAAGATTAAACGTTACCAGCCTTTAGCAGATTATCTGGGAGAAAAACTAGGCCAATTTGGAGTTAAACAAGGCGATGTCGAAATAGCTGCTGATTTGGATGAAATGGCCAATTGGCTCGAATCAGGGAAAGTAGACATTTATTTTGATAGCCCTTACCCAGCGATGATTATTAGTGATATGTCTGGTGCTAAACCAATTCTACGTCGTTGGAAGGGAGGTGTACCAGAATATTATACTGTCATTTTTACCATGAAGGATCGAGGTATTAAGTCTCTAGAGGAGCTTAAAGGCAAAATGGTTGGTTTTGATGAAATAAGCTCAACATCAGGTTATATGTTACCTGCTGGTATGTTAATAGAATCTGGTGTTAATCCCCAAGAGAAGAGATCGGCTAGTTCAAATGTATCTGCTGATGAAGTAGGATTTGTTTTTACTGATGATGATGAAAATACTATTCAATGGGTCATTAGTGGAAAGGTTGCTGCTGGTGCCATTGACATCGGAACTTTTATGGAAATTCCGGAAGCAAGCCGACAAGCAATGGTAGTTTTAGCAGAAAGCGATAAAGTAGCTCGTCATGTGGCCTTAGTTAGAGCTGACATGAAGCCAGAAATGGTTGAGGCCATTAAAACTATCCTGATTCAAATGGACAAAACACCAGAGGGACAAGAAGTCTTAAATAAATTTGAGAAAACAGCCAAATTCGACAATTTTCCGCCCGAATCAAGCATAGAAAGAATGCGAGAATTGTATGAACTTGTTCAGAACAGGTAAATTAGATGGGGCTATTCAGGATTGGACAAGGGTCGCTAGCCACAAAGTTAACACTAGCTATGACAAGTTTAGTTGTCGTAGTAGTGGCTGGTGTCACTTGGCTATCTGTTTACCGTCAGCAACAAAATTTTTACAATGAATTAGAACAACAAGCTGAAATTTTACTTAATACGTTATCTGTAACTGTGAGAGATTCTCTCTATAAGCTAGATGCTGATTTTATGGAAGAAATCATGGAGCAGCTTGGGGAAGATAAAGTATTAGCAGCAGGGCGCATCTACGATAAAGAGGGAAGAATTGTTGCTGATGCTTATGGTCAAGATGTCCTAGTTTACAATATTGAACCCGATCCTTTTGGAGAGCGTTTACTGAAAAGTGATGAAACAATTTTTGAGTGGGAGTCTACTCAACTTATTGCTGGTAAGGCAGTAATTATTGGGAGGAAAAGACTGGGAGCTGTCAGTGTAGGTTTGTCTAAAGCTCCCTTAAATCAAAAAGTTTCAACTGTGCGTAATCAAGGTCTGTATGTAGCAATTGTGGCTGCTACTGCAGGAACTTTTCTAGCACTGCTAATTAGTCGCTCTATTACTGAACCTCTAATGGAAATGACTAAAGCTACTAAGCGCTTTGCTTCTGGAGACTTGACTCAGAAGATGGAGATTTCTACTGGAGATGAATTAGCAGTATTGGCAGCATCGTTTAATAGTATGACCGATCAACTGCGTGAATTAATTCACAGCATAGAGGATAGGGTTGAAGATTTACATAAAAGCGAAGCAAAAAACAGAGCGCTTCTGAATGCTATTCCCGATCTAATCTTTTGGTTCAGTCGGGAAGGGGATTTTCTTTACTATAAACCTTCTAGAAAAGATGAATTCTCTTGGTCTAGCAATGAGTTAATAGATAAAAAAGTTTCCGAAATTTTGCCAGAAAGTGCTGCTCAACAATACTTACAATATATTGATGAAGCACTTGAAACAGGGGATATTATAATTTTTGAATATGAGTGGTTTCTTGATGAAAAACTCCATTATTTTGAAGCTAGGATTGTAGCAAGTGGTAAAAATGAAGTTTTAGCTATTGTTCGAGATATTACAGAAAGTAAGTTGGCGAATAAAGAGTTGCTAGAAGCTAAAGAAGCTGCGGAAGCTGCTAATGTAGCGAAAAGTCTGTTTCTTGCTAATATGAGCCATGAGTTAAGAACACCCCTAAATGCAATTATTGGTTATAGCGATCTGCTAAAGGAAGAATCTCAAGATTTAGGTTATGAAGATTTTATTCCCGACTTAGATCAGATTAAAACTTCTGGTTTACATCTACTAGCAATTATTCAGGATATCTTGGATATTTCTAAGCTGGAATCAGGGCAGATGACTCTGTATGAAGAAGAATTTGATATCCATACATTTATCAATGAAGTTCAGAGTATTGTACAACCACTGATACTCAAAAATAATAATTCTTTTGAGATTTGTTGTCATAGCGAAATTGGCACTATTTTTACTGATCGAACAAAGCTTAAGCAAATTTTGCTCAACCTATTGAGTAATGCAAGTAAGTTTACTAAGGAAGGGATAATAACTTTAAAAGTAGTTCGAGAAGAACATATAGGGCATAATGGAAATGGTAGTAATACATTGGCAATAGAAGGTAAGGATTTAGACGATCAGGTATTAAATCAGATAATTTTTAGTGTGACTGATACTGGCATAGGTATGACGAAACAGATTGCAGAAAAAATATTTCAGCCTTTTATACAAGGGGATTATTCTACAACTAAGAAGTATGGCGGAACTGGTTTAGGTTTGTCTATATGTCAAAAATTCTGTGAAATGATGGGTGGGAGAATTACAGTAGAAAGTTCTGAGGGTATTGGTTCAACTTTTACTGTAAATCTGCCAACTGTGGTGACATTACAACCTGAAAATATTTTAAGTTCTGAATTATCCTAAAAGTTGAACTCAAAATACAAATAAAAAAAGTTAGATGTTTTTCTCCTCTTCAATACTATTCAAATTAAACACTATTATAAACTTGTAAGTTTCTCGAGCTTAAGTTGATAAATTTGTCTCTAATTTTACTTCAACATTGGCAGGAGTATTTGCTCAAAAATAAATCTAATTTGGGAAATTATACGGTTTCACGGAAGTAAAAAGTAATACTTTATAAGCTAAAAACTTTTACGCTACAGTAATTTCAGGAAATTATTTGACACCTAAAGTTTTAAACTATTTGTAACATTCTTTTTTCAAATTGGTATTATTTATCTATGTTTTCATCATTAAAATTCAGATGTTTAATTCCCCATTCGTGCATTTGATTAATCATAGGTTGAAGACTTTTTCCTAGAGAAGTTAAAGAATATTCGACTTTTGGAGGAACCTGCAAATAAACTTCCCGATGAACAATACCATCTGCCTCCATTTCCCGCAACTGTTGAGTCAGCATCTTTTGAGTCACACCTTTTAAAGAACGATGAAGTTCATTAAAACGTTTGACCCCATTAAATAATTCTTTGATAATCAATACTTTCCAACGTCCACCAATGACCTTAAGAGTAATCTCTGCTGGACAATTTTCCTTCTTATTTGCAGTTTGGACTTTCATAGTATCTTTTTGGGTACTATCTTACTTCAAAGTACATACTATACATACTAACCTGACTTAAGCTAGAGTAGAAATGTCCAAACAAAATCTAAATTTAATAGATTTTGTATCCAGAGATTAATTCCAGAGAGAAAAACACAATGGGCGAAGCTGTTATTGCAGATAATAAACCAGTAATTATCGAAGAACTTGAAGTGGGCACTTACTATTGGTGTGCCTGTGGTAAATCAAAAGGTCATCCTGACAAACCATATTGTGATGGTTCCCATGCTGGAACTAATATTACTCCTGTAGCATTTAAGGTAGAAGAAGCAAAAAAAGTAGCACTTTGCAATTGTAAGCAAACCGGTAATCCTCCTTATTGCGACGGAGCTCACGCTAAACTATAAATTAAATATTAATTTTTTAGTGTTGCATAATCCTTCAATGATTTTGACTATCAACTAATGCTGCAAAATCATGATTATGCAGCATTAGTTGATAGTCAGGAAATAATAAAATATAAATCATCAAATAATTTTATCGATTCTACCTAGTTATCAATTTTTTTTATGAGTTAAAATTAAAATACATAACTAAAAGTTAATCCACACCAAAAAAATCAAAATTTATAGGGGTGACTTAAGAATGTCTCAATTACAACAAGTTGAAAAAGTTAAAGTACGAAAAGCTGAAGCAAGAGGACACGCAAATTATGGTTGGCTAGATACTCATCATACATTTTCTTTTGCATATTATTTTGACCGTGAACATATGGGATTTCGTTCCCTAAGAGTAATTAATGAAGATAGGGTTACTCCTGGTGATGGTTTTGGAACTCATGGACATCGAGATATGGAAATTATTACTTATGTTTTAGGAGGAGCATTAGAACATAAAGATAGTGCTGGTCATGTTGGTGTACTTAAACCAGGAGATGTACAACACATGAGTACAGGTACAGGAATTATGCACAGTGAATATAACCACTCAAAATCTGAGGATGTTCACTTTTTACAAATTTGGCTACTGCCAAATTCTAAGGGTTTAAAACCAACATATAATCAACGTTCTTTTGATATAGAAAAAAAACCTGGGAAATTAAATTTAGTTGTTGCTAAAGATGGTAGAGATAAAGCATTAAAAGTTAATCAAGATGTGGATTTATTTGCAGGTGCTTTGAAAGAGGGTGATAGTATTTCTTATTCTTTTCAAACTAACCGTTATGGATGGATACAAGTTGCTCGTGGGGAAGTAGATATTCAAGTGGATACTGATGAGAAGTTATCTCTAAAAGCTGGTGATGGTGTTGCTTTAAGTGAAATTAAAGATATTTCTATTTCAACTCAGTCAAATGGAGAAATTCTTTTATTTGATTTAGCATAATAGGGAGGAGTCAGGAGAGAAGAGGAGAAAGTTTGAAGATATTAAGATGATAAAGTTTTTTTATCACTAATTATCCAAACACGATATAAAAGAAAGCTAAATATATTGTAAGGGGTTTGGTCTCCAAACCCTCACATTATGACCGAATTAATATTTTTTTCTCTACTCCCCTACTCCCTACTACCTAAATTAGCCAATTTCTCACCCATTCTAATAATTTGTCCTGCCAAAATAGCTGCCCCAAAACCATTGTCAATATTCACAACACCTATTCCTGGCGCACAAGAATTTAACATCGTTAATAAGGGAGCTAAACCATCAAGATTAGCACCATAACCTACACTTGTAGGTACTGCAATCACAGGAGAGTCTGCTAAACCTGCCACTACACTCGGTAAAGCACCTTCCATTCCTGCTACTACAATTAACACATCTGCTTCTGCAATTAAATGTTTATTACTTAATAGTCTGTGAATTCCTGCTACTCCTACATCCCAAAGACGCTTGACTGGAAAACCACAAAGAGTTGCCGTAACTGCTGCTTCTTCTGCTACTGGTAGATCGGCAGTCCCTGCACTTAATATTGTAATTATACCTTTGTGTTTTGGAGTAGGAGAATCTGATATAATTGCACAAATTTTTGCATCCTCATAGTAATAAAGATCGGAAATTTTATCTTGCAACTTTTCATAAACTTCCGGTTCAATTCTTGTTGCCATCACTACGGGATTTTTTTCTCTCATTACCTCCATAATTTTGACAATTTGTTCTGGCTTTTTTCCCGGTCCCCAGATGACTTCAGGAAAACCTGTTCTGATATTTCTATGGTGATCTATTTTGGCAAAATCTTCAACAGTTTCAAAGTCTAAATTTTTGATTTTTTGTAGGGCTGACTCCGGAGTTATATCTCCTGTAGCAACTTCTTTTAATAACTGCTCTAAAACTTCAGGTTTCATAATTTTAATGATCCAACTAATAAAAGTTTTTGTTTGTAGTAGGGCTTTAGCCCGAACTATAGATAGGGCTTTAGCCCTACTACAAACTTTAATTATAACTATTCAAAAGTTATCATAAATCAATCAGAAATTTTCAGCTCATATAAATTCCAGAAACCGCCACTTAGCTCAGTATAATTAATTCCTTTAATCCGATCGCGAATAGCATCAAATTCTAGAGGATTTACCATATAGATAAAAGGTAATTCCTCGGCAATAATTTGTTGTGCTTGACCATAAAATTCTTTGCGTTTATCTTCATCTAATACTTGAGATGCTTTAATATAAAGATCGTCTATTTCTTGTTCCCAATCATTTACTTTCCAGCCTTTTATTTCTTCCTCTCCCGGTTGAGGTCCTTGATTAAAAGTGTGTAATCTACCATTTACAGACCAAATATTATAACCACCATGAGGTTCAATACTTCCTCCTGTAAAACCTCCCAGATAAGCATCCCAATCTCTGGATAAGGAGAGTTTTTTTACATAAGTATTAAAGCTGAGAAATTGCATATTTACTTTAATCCCTAATTTGCCCAAATCTTGATTAATTTGGGTTGCCATCTGTTCTCTGACTTTCCTTCCCGCACTTGATAATAAAGTAAATTCTACTTTGTTACCTTCACTATCTAATAAATCACCATTTTGATTATATTTAAAACCAGCAGCAAGCAAAAGTTTTTTAGCTTTTTCCGGGTCGTAATTATAAATTTTCAAACCTTCTTCTGGAGATAAATAAAAAGGACTTGTAACAGGAATAGGAGAATACTGAGGTGTACCTAATCCACGGTATATATTATTTGTCATTGCTTCTCTATTAATCCCATAGGCGATCGCTTGTCTAAAAGCTTTATTATTAAACCATCGAGATTTAATCGGGTCTACAAATGGTTTGCCTTGAGCATTTTTCGCCTGATTTATATTAAAACAAATAAAGCTAGAAGCAGGTGTCGGACCACCATTATATATAGTATATTTGCCTCGTTTTTCTTCTCGTTTCAACAGAGGATACATTTCTGCTACTAATCTAATTGAATCTAGTTCTCCAGAACGAAAATTTAATAGTTGGTTATCTGTATTTTCGATAACTTGCCAGACAATATTTTCAATATAAGGTAGATTATTTCCTTGGTCATCTTTGCGCCAGTAAAAAGGATTTTTTTCTAAAATAATTCGTTGATTTGGAGTATAACTTTTGATACGATACATACCATTACCAACAATTTCTGTGACTGGGGTATCAGTTCCCCATTTCGTCAGATAATTTAATTCTCCTTCCGAGTTAGTAGTACGAACTGATTCTTTTAAAGCATGAGCAGGTAAAATAGGTAATCCTCCTGCGTATCTGACAAAAGGAGCAAAAGGTTCAGGTGTGGAAAATTCTACACGGAGATTATCGATTTTTTTTACTGTTGGTAAAGCACCACTTTGACCAATTCTAAGAATGTCTTTAAAGCTGCTAGGAATTTTATCATTGAGATATATTTCGTTATAGGAAAATACCACATCATCAACAGTTAAAGGTTCTCCATCTGACCACTTCAAATCTTCTTGTAACGTGATAACTATTGTTTGTCCATCTTCGGAAACTTCCCAGGATTCAGCTAATGCTGGTTCTAATTCTCCTGTTACACCATTTTCAATAATTAAGCCGTCATAAATATAACCAAAAACACTATATGCTGACTGATTTAATGGATAGTTGAAAGTAGAAGCATCGCTTGGGGTGGAAACTACTAGACGAGATTGATAATTTGATGGAGTTGCTCTACAAGCACTGAGGAAAAATATTAAAATAACTGTGAATAAAATTGCTAATTTACGATAGTTATTTTTTTTAATACTAAAGTTAATCATCTTGAGGTAATTGATATATCTCTGTAACTAGATAATACCAAATTAAACAAAGATATTTCTGTTTAGTCTGACTCATTCTGACTCATAGGGTGCTGCCGAAAGTATTGAGCAATATTCCTTGAGAAAACTTAACAATTTGATATGAGATATTAATACCTGTTCTGATATTGTTTATAGAAACATTGCGATGGTGATCGCAATGTATTCCTAATGAGGCCAAGGTTTCCATATAAGTTGGTTTATAGGATTATTCTATACCCGGATCAAAGAGTAAATTGGAGCAATTCGGTTTACTAACTAGGAGCTGATTAAAATGCTTTTCAGCTCACGAGCTTAGTGTAATTATATTGCCCTTTGTATGAGTTTGATAGGGTTATAGCCACCCCGATCTTTGATGCAAATGATGTACTCATAACTCACCCTAATCCTGCTTGAGGATATGGCCTGAGTTATGTTAACCCTTTTTTTTAAGTAAATTAATGTTTTTGAACAATAGTTTGACCCGTATTGGGAAGTTGGTCATGGTGTTCGCCATCGCCCTCTCTCTCATGCTGGGCACCGCCGTCCCCCCCGGCATGGCCCAAGACCTGCCCTTCCGAGATCCTGAGTTTCACGGCAATATCAATGAAACCTATGTCAACTCAGAGGCAGATGAAAACCTTCTCGTCTCCCCTGCCCAACCCCCTGAAGGAGCGCCCAACGTTGTACTGGTGATGCTGGATGATGTGGGCTTTGGTGCCTCGGAAACCTTTGGAGGGCCGGTTCACACCCCCACCCTCAACGAGCTTGCGGCAGAGGGCTTAAGATACAACCGCTTCCATACCACCGCCATGTGCTCTCCTACCCGTTCCGCCATGCTAACGGGTCGTAACCATCACTCTGTTAGCTCTGGCATTGTTACTAACTTTGCAACTGGGTTCCCCGGTTATAGCGGACGCATCCCCCAAAGCACGGCCACGGTTGCCAAAATTTTGCAAAGCCACGGCTACAACACAGGTTGGTTTGGCAAAAATCACAACTTACCAGCCAATGAAAGCACTAGCATTGGTCCATTTACTCACTGGCCCAATGAGCTTGGCTTTGACTACTTCTACGGCTTCAACGATGACAGTGGCGAGACTGACCAATGGTATCCCAGTTTGTATGAAAACCACATTCCCGTCAATCAACCGTCCTACCCTGGTGATAATGGCCGTGACCTTGACCATAGCTACAACCTGACCAGCGATCTAGCGGATAGGGCTATTGGCTGGATGAAACATAACCACTCTTTATCTCCAGATAAACCCTTCTTTCTCTATTTCGCCCCTGGAGCTACCCATGCTCCCCACCAGCCACCTCCTTCTTATACCGCGAAATACCAAAAGGATGGAGAATATGCAGGAAGTGAGCATGGGATGTTTGAGGAAGGCTGGGATGTGCTACAGGCAAACATCTGTGAAAATCAGGAAGAGATGGGAATAATTCCTGACGGAACTGAATGTACGGCTCGACCTGATGAAATTCCAGCTTGGATTCCTGAGGAGGATGAGGAAGACATTTTTACTGATGAATACAGGTCCTTGATGACCAAGCAAATGCAAAACTATGCGGGCTTCTTGGAATACACAGATGAACAAGTTGGCCGGGTGATCGATGCCATTGATGAATTGGGTGAAAAGGATAACACCCTAATTATGTACATTGTTGGTGATAATGGAGCTAGTGCAGAAGGCAGCTTCTATGGCACTTGTAATGTATGGGCGACCTATACTAACCTTGACTATACTATGGAAGAGAACCTAGATTGCCAAGACAAGTTGGGCAATCCTGGAACAGCTCCTCACTATTCCATTGGTTGGGCTTGGGCTACGAATGCTCCCTTCCGTTGGACGAAACAGGTAGCCTCTTACTTTGGCGGCACTCGCAATCCGATGGTGATTTCTTGGCCCCATGGCATTGAGGATCAAGCCAAGGGACAACTACGGGATCAGTTTCTCCATGTTGTTGATGTTACTCCAACCATTTTGGATGTGGTAGGCATCGATCCTCCCTCTGAGGTAAATGATATTTGGCAAAAGCCCATGGAAGGGGCTAGCTTTGCCAACACATTCAAGTCTGATGGAGAAAACGCAACCCCCCTTCGGGATACTCAGTATTTCGAGGTGCTTGCCCATCGCGGGATTTACCATGATGGTTGGATGGCATCGTCGTTTAATCAGGCTCCTTGGATCAATGACAGCAGTAACCTAGAGGAAGAACTACAGGATAACTGGGAACTGTTTAATCTAAATGAGGACTTTAGCCAAGGTGAAGATTTAAGGCCACAGTGTGGCGAATCGCCGTGTGATGAATCGCATTACGATCCATGCCCAAGCGACTTGGAGACTCTGGACGATCAAGAATCCGATTTCTATTATTTCTGCAAATCAGAGGAATTGGCCTATCTGTTCGATAGCGAAGCTAAAGAACACAATGTGTATCCCCTTGACGATCGCTTTAACGGTCGTGCAATTCTGGAACGCCCATCTGTTTTAGACGATCGTACACACTTTGTGTTTTATCCTGGGTCTATCTTTCTACCTGGAGCAGTAGCCCCCAACTTTGGTCTAAGCGACTACACCATTACCGCAGACCTCAATATTACCGAGCCAGAAAATGTTCAAGGGGTTATCTTAGCCAATGGAGGAGACACTTCAGGCTTTAGCCTCTATGTCGATCAAGGGCATCATCTGGTTTTCGAGTACAACTATCTCAATCTTGATCACACCAAGATTGTTTCTGAGGAGACACTAGAGGAGCTCGTTTCTGACAACGAACCAGACAATACTAGCATTAAGTTTTCCTTTGATTACAAAGACGGATTTCCTATCTGTGTTGAAACAACAGATGGGACTCCACTTCGAGACCTAGACCAAGAAGAGATTCGAGAAATTCTAGCCTCAGAAGATGAAGAGAAAAATACTCGATCAGTGGGCTGTGAAGGCACAGGTACTCTCTATGTCAGAGATAACCAAAATGATAACAATGATCAGGAAGTAGGTTCCGGTCTAATTGAGAAAACTTTCATGGGTAAATTTACTGATTCCTTCGATGTAGGGATGGATATGCGTGGTCCAGTGAGTGAGGACTACGAAGACGAACTCCCTTTCGAGTTTACAGGTGGCCAGATTAAGAAGGTGATGATCGATATCTATCCATTTGATGGGGAAATCCCGTCCCTGGAGAAACCCATGATCCATTCATCTGAGGAAGCACTTTCCTCCGCAAAGCAAACCATGTCTGGGTTGAATTTAAGTGATCAAGAGCTAATTGATAGCATCATTCAGGAGATTGTTCAACGGCTAGGAAAATAATCCTAAGACTGGCACTTAGGAATGCCGCTCGCTCTCTCGACATTCCACTGCCTATCTCAAGACCATATTGATTAGTCTTTACGACTAACCTGCAATTTCTAGATTCTTACACGATTTGCATTTTAATTGCGTTTGAGTCTTAATCTGGATTACCAAGAGGCGATTGTCTTTTCTCATTGACCAAGGCGATCGCCTCTTATCTTGAATGAAATCAGCAAACTGTGGTAAGTTACTCATTTTTTTCTCTAGTCAATGTATTATCCAAGTCTCAAGAATTTTATGAAAACTTTTTGTTTAAAATCACTTATTCTCTGTTTGCTAACAATATCACTCATTTTCCCTTTCTCCACATCAGCACAAGCATCTTCTACAGATAATAGTTGTCCAGTGGGAATGGCATTTATTCCTGGAGGAACTTTTACAATGGGATCGGATAGTCATTATCCATCTGAAGTTTCTGCTGAAGACGTCACTGTAGATAGTTTTTGCATTGATCGCCACGAAATCACCAATGCTGAATTCGGGAAATTTGTAGAAGCAACAGGTTATCAAACTATTGCCGAACGCCCCCTACCAAAATCACAATTTCCCGATCTTAGTGATGAGCAATTACAACCAGGTTCCCTAGTGTTTGAACCACCCTCAGAAGGAATGCAACAAGTTGCTTACTTAAATTGGTGGCATTGGGTTGTCGGTGCTAACTGGCAACATCCCTACGGTCCAAAGAGTAACATCAAAGGGAAAGATAATTATCCTGTAGTTCACATCGCTTATGATGATGCAGTTGCTTATGCTAATTGGGCGGGTAAATCTCTCCCCACAGAAGCTCAATGGGAATATGCAGCGCGGGGAGGTCTCCAAGAACAAGAATTCACTTGGGGAAATCAATATTCTGCCAAAAAAGCCAACACCTGGCAAGGGATGTTTCCCTTTTTCAATACAAAAGAAGATAACTATTTAGGCACTGCACCTGTAGAATCTTTTCCCGCCAACGGTTACGGACTTTATGACATGACTGGAAATGTTTGGGAATTCACCTCAGACTGGTATCAAGTCGGACATTCTGGCAAAGACCATAGTTCAAACCCTGTCGGACCTAACAAAACCGCTAGTTTCGATCCCATCAAACCCCAGGAAGGAGCTTTACACGTTATCAAAGGTGGTTCTTACCTCTGTGCTAAAAATTATTGTAGTCGTTATCGGCCTGCTGCCAGAGAGTCTCAAGCTCCTGATACGGGAACCACCCATATTGGGTTTCGCTTAATTACACCTTTCTCGTAGCTAAGATACAATCTAGTTGAACAATCGTCATTGCGACGATAGGAAGCAATCTCAGGGGTTGAGGAGATTGCTATCCGTTCCGGAATGCTCCGCAAACCTTCCACTCTGTTCCAGTCGCAATGACTTAGGTATAGTAATTATCCAGATTTTATATTAGTCTACTACTATCTTATCAATCACGATAATTGTGAACGAGAATATGAAAAATAATTTCAATACTATTTTTGAATCAACCCCATCAAGAACACTTCCAATATCTAACTAAATTTTAATCCGTAGGGTAGGCAATGGACACCAAAGAGTTATAGTTATCTTCTAAAGGTTTCGGAAGGAACCTCACCAAATAGCTTATAATAATCCTTTGCTAATTGTCCTCGATGATAAAAGCCAAATTCCTCAGTAATTTCTCTGAGATTATCCTGTTTATCTTTTTGTTCAAGTTCTTCATGCAGAGCATGAAGACGTAGATGTTTAAAATATTTTTGGGGTGACATTTGATAATAGTCTTTAAAGATATATTCTAAGGTTCTTTGACTAATTTTTAATTCCTCACATAGATCCTGAGTTGTAATATATGATTTGAGATTACTAAAGTAAAATTCTTCCGCTTTTTTTAAAATACGACTTCGGTTTATTTGTGGTTTTTTCAGTGGAATTTCTGTTGCTTCTGCGATCGCAACTATCAGAGTCTGAGCTATTTCTTCTTCTAATTTCTGTTTAAAGTAATGGTTAATCAATAAGGGACTAACAGAAGAATCTGGTTGAGCATTGATTTGAAATAATAATTGATAAAGTTGATAACACAATCGTCGTATATAGTTAATCTTTTGGTGATCAGCTTTGATGACTGGAGGAATACTTTGTTTATTCAGTTGTTTTTGAAATTCAAATAGTTCTAATGTTTCACAGATATTATTGAAAAATTCATCCTCAAAAAAGAGGAAATAATTACCGTGGAATTTCTGTCGTAAATCAGCTACTTTTTTTTCGGGATAAACAATGGTTATCGTGTTGATATCTGTCTTGTATTTATGGGAGAATAAATTACCGTAATGAAAAGCAGAAAGAGCAAAAGTAAAGTGATTTAGGCAAACTCCCCTATATAAAAACTGAGAATTTTGCTGGAATAAACCTAATTTTATATTTTCAGTAAAAACCTCGGATACATAGCACTCAAAACTTTGATCGCCTAAGTGGCATATTTCACCAATAAACGTTTTCTCAAAACTTCTAAGTTCTGATAAATCCAGAAAATGATTATGTCTAAAAGTTAGGTTTTTTTGTTCTAAAAGCAACTCTGATTTTTGTTCAAATTCAAACATATTGTGATATTCAAACTAAGTCAAAAAACTATAGGGTTAAGCCACCATTAAGGTTAATTTTTGTTAAGAAAAAAAACTTGCGTTTTTTAGATCGGTTTGAAGGATTGTATCGCTTATATTGTCGTTGTGTCCCAAAGATTCCAGCTAAAATTTAACTTTTTTAGGACTTACGCCGGACAACCTATTTTCCTGATTGGGATTGAATGAATCAGGGTAATTTGCTTTACTAACTAGGCCGTTATAGTGGGCCTGATTTTTGCTCAAATCCAAATGATGTACTCATAACTCACCCCAATTTCGCTTTGGAA
The DNA here is from genome assembly GCF_050015975.1 of Dapis purpurea BLCC-M126. Classification (NCBI taxonomy): domain Bacteria; kingdom Bacillati; phylum Cyanobacteriota; class Cyanophyceae; order Oscillatoriales; family Microcoleaceae; genus Dapis; species Dapis purpurea. The sequence continues at coordinate 27,393 of NZ_JBNHER010000118.1, forward strand.
TGTGGTCTGAGTTATGTAAACCCTTTTTTTAAGTAAATTAATGTTTTTCAACCATACTTTGACCCGTATTGGGAGGTTGGTTGTGGTGTTTACCATCGCACTTTCTCTCCTGCTAGGTACGGCTGTTCCTCCTGGCATGGCCCAAGACCTGCCCCTCCCGGAACCCGATTTTCAAGGCCACATTGACAAAATCAACAAAACCTACGTCAACTCAAAGCCAGATCCAGACATTCTCAGCTCCCCTACTGCTCTCCCTGAAGATGCACCTAATGTTGTGCTGATAATGTTGGATGATGTGGGTTTTGGGGCCTCGGAAACCTTTGGTGGCCCAGTCCATACCCCCACACTACAGAAATTGGCGGCGGATGGCTTAAGCTACAATCGCTTTCATACCACGGCTTTGTGTTCTCCTACCCGCGCTGGCTTGCTAACAGGTCGCAACCATCACTCTGCTGCCACTGGGGCTATTACAGACGTGTCAACTGGGTTCCCCGGTTATACCGGACTCATCCCCCAGAGTACTGCTACTGTTGCCCAAATTTTGCAAGACCGCGGCTATAACACAGCTTGGTTAGGCAAAAACCACAACTTACCTGCCGAGCAAAGCAGTAACGCGGGTCCATTCACCCGCTGGCCTAATGACCTTGGCTTTGACTACTTCTACGGCTTCCTTGGTGGCGGTGGCGAGACAGACCAATGGTACCCTGCCTTGTATGAAAACCGCAATCCCATCAATCAACCGTCCTACCCTCACCGCGAGGATGGCACCTACGACGACCTTGACAATAGCTACAACCTCACCCGCGATCTAGCGGATAAGGCCATTAACTGGGTGAACTATAACCACTCTTTGTCTCCAGAAACCCCTTTCTTTCTCTATTTTGCTCCAGGAGCTACCCATGCTCCCCACCAGCCCCCTCCTTCTTATACCGAGAAGTATCAGGCCGGGGGAGAACATGCTATTGAAGCAGGAGTAGAGGACACAGGTATGTTTACCGAGGGCTGGGACGCTCTACATGATGAAATTTGTGCCAATGAGAAAGATATGGGAATCATCCCTCAAGAGACTGAATGTACAGCTCGACCCGAGGAGATTCCAGAGTGGGGGGACAACCAATTTGATTATCCCCAATTTGATTATCCAGAGTATATTCCAGACCGGGAGGCCGATCAATTTGACAATCAAAACAATGAATACAGGGAATTGATGACCAAGCAAATGCAAACCTATGCAGGCTTCCTGGAATACACAGACGAACAAGTTGGCCGAGTGCTTGAGGCCATTGATGACTTGGGTGAAAAAGAGAATACCCTAGTTATCTACATTGTTGGTGATAATGGAGCCAGTGCCGAAGGTAGCTTAATAGGTGGCTGTAATATGAGCGCGACCTATGCTGGCCTTGACTTCACCACGGACGAGAACCTGGCCTGTAAAGACGAATGGGGTAATCCCGGAACAACTCCTCACTATGCCGTGGGTTGGGCTTGGGCTTTGGATGCTCCCTTCCGCTGGACTAAACAGGTTGCCTCTTACTTTGGCGGCACTCGGAATCCGATGGTGGTTTCTTGGCCAGGCCACATTAATGTTGAGGGAGAGCGCACAGAAAATCTACGGGATCAGTTTCTCCATGTGATTGATGTTGCCCCAACAATTTTGGATGTGGTTGGCATCGAGCCTCCCGAGTATGTCAATGGCGTTGAGCAAAAGCCAATAGAAGGGGCTAGCTTTGTCAACACCTTTGGATCTGATGGAGCAAATGCAATCCCACTTCGGGATACTCAGTATTTCGAGATGTTTGCCAATCGCGGCATTTACCACGATGGTTGGATGGCATCGTCGTTCCATGGGCAGCTACCCTGGAATATTTTTGCACAGAGTACCCTGAAAGATAATCCAGAACTAGATGATGAGTGGGAACTGTTCAATCTGGATGAAGACTTTAGCCAGAATTATAATTTAGTGGACTCGGACTATCTAGGCACATTAGAGCCGGAGGAGCAAAAGGCATTAGAAGACAAATTAGAGGAAATGAAGGCTCTGTTCGATCGCGAAGCTGAAAAATACGATGTGTATCCTATTGACGATCGCTTTGGCGAACGCGTAAATGAGGAGCGTCCGACTGTTTGGGAAGATCGTACCAAATTCACGTTTTATCCTGGGGCAGTCTTTCTGCCTGGAGATATTGCTCCCAACATTGCTGCCAACGAAAACTTAGGCTATATCATTACTGCAGAGCTTAATATTACTGAACCGGAGAATGTTCAAGGGGTTATCTTAGCCAGTGGAGGAGGAGATACTGGAGGCTATAGCCTCTATGTCAATGAAGATCATCATCCGGTCTTTGAGTACAAGTATCTAAATGGGCCAGGAAAGCATGTCGTTTCCGACGAAATACTCACGAATGGTTTGGTTCGGGTTTCATTTTCCTTTAAGTTCGGCGACGAGGGACCCATCAAATCCAAAGACCTCAAGCGTATAGGCCGTGGTTATCTCTGTGTCAATGGTAATCAGTCCCATTCCGATCCCGATGAAAGTTGGGAAGTCTTTAACGGTAACTTTATGATGGATAGCCAAGATGTAGGAATGGATATGCGGTTTCCGGTGAGTAATTATGAACCACCCTTTGAGTTTACAGGCGGTGAGATTAAGAATGTGACGATTAATATCGAGCCATCTGAAGAGGAACTCAGATCCGCTAAATACTGTATGGAGATAGTTCCATATGAGGAGGAACCAATTTCTCCAGAGCAAACAGTATCTGAGGACAAGCTGAATCATGAAGAGCTGACCGATCGCATCATTGAGGAGATCCTTCAAAGGCTGGAAAAATAATCCTAGGACTAGATGATGCAAATCTAAGATAGAATGAAGCACATCCTTGATTCTATATTGCACTATACTTTCCTTTTTTCCCTTTAGGCAGGGCTGTGGGGTGTCGAGCGAGATATTGACGCTCCATAGCCTACCCCCAAGACTATGTTGATTAGCGATCGCAACGATACTACAGTATATGCGCAATCATAATTTTGGAGGATCGTTTCCAAGACGATTGTTGAAAATAGATCCTCGTCTTTCTCTCAACAATAATTCCACACTGAGTTAAAACAATGATCCAAACAGAATATTTACCAAAAATAGACAAAGAATATTTAGAAAAAATAGACAATGATTTTCTGTTAAAAGCACTTAAGCCATATTCAAGCAAAAAAGCAGTATATCTCCAGGAAGCATCTGTTTTATCATCGAGGCAATTAGGCTCTGATAGTAATTATATTGTTCAGGGGAAATTCTCGATCGAATCACCTTGCTATGTTGATGAGACGGGACATTTCAACGCGGTTGAATTTGTGATGTGTTACAATCAGATCGGGGCTGTTTCTCTTGCTTATGCTACCCAAAACAAATTACTACTTTGCCTACAGGATCTAACTGTAGAAGAATTTTATATTTTGTATATGTCTGGTATTTACATTACTAGGCTTGAGAGTACTTATAAATCCTTAATCAACCCGCAAGAATTCTCCTGTAAGTTTGAAGTTATTAAGGAACGAAAACGATCCAGATTAAGTATTCTGAAAACCCTTGTAGAATTTTCAGATCCTCAGGGAGGAATTATTTCAGGAAAGGTTGATTTAGCAATTAAGCACTCATAAGTGAACTTTCCCAAGCTAAAAGGTTTCCATTTCCTGCGGAATGTAAGACACACTCAAGAGGTTTCGTCGGCTTGACTGTCAATGCCTGTGGATGAGTAACCGCCGACGGCCTCAATTGTTGTAAAGCAGGAAGTAAACATTAAAATGTCAATTGTTTATGACGTTTTATATCGGTTTTATGAAGCAGCTACTTGAAGATTTTTCAAACTCATTCATGGGTGATTAATATATTCAGGACTTAGGCATTACAAGGTATTTTCGTCATTGCGACTGACAGGGAAGCCATCTCAAATCCTAGTTTTTCGTACCTCATGCGTAAGTTCTAATATTGTCAACATTAAATTTTTCATATTATGAACGATCAATATCAAAAACTTGCCAATTATTATGATGACTTTGTTCAAAAGAATAGAAATTATGAGAAAATTGCCCATCAACTTTCCAAATTGATTGGTAATGGCAGGGAACTGCTAGATATTGGTATTGGAACTGGTTTGCTCGTTAAATATTTGTTGCAAATAGAGCCAAATTATAACGTCGTTGGAATTGATACCAGTGAAGCCTTACTTGACCAGGCCAACAAGAGATTAGGTAATAAAGTCAGCTTATATTGTCAGAGTGCTTCTGAAATCAACATAGATAAGATATTCGATGTTTCTTATTCTCGCGGAGGTGCTTGGACTATTTTTCAAGACGAAACTGGAATAATGCTTGGCAGTCATATTTTCGATTTAAATGAAATCCAAAAAAGCTTTCAGTGTGTTTCAGATCATCTTAAAACAGGAGGGCTATTAATTATCAGTACATCTAATGTTATCAGTACATCTAATGTTAATGGTAATAAATTAATGGAGCTAGAAAATGGTATTATTCATAAGCGAACAGTAGAAATCCAGCAGGTTAAAAATGAGTCTTATGCTCGATTTGAATATTCATTCCATAAAGATAAAAAATTATTAACCCAGGGAACTTTAATGTTAAGATTGCTAAGTTCTCAAGAGTTTGTACCAATGCTAAATGAGGCAGGATTTACGGCAACAACCATTGATGATTCTGAATACTACATCTATAGAAGAACTGAAGTTTAGACTAAATTTTGGGGTTTTCATATAATTTATTTAGTTATGGATTCTCGTCTTTCTCTTAAATAGGACTTACCCATGAGGCATGAAAAACTAGGATTTGAGATTGCTTCCCTGTCGATCGCAATGACAAAAATACGCTGTACTGCGTAAGTCCTATTAAACAATAATTCAACCTTTCCAAATGTGTAAATCAATTATGAACTTTCCCAACATCAACAAAAAAACGATCGCTTTTTTTCTTTCGGTTATGCTTTCAACGTTTTGTTTAGGCAGTACTTTAGGTTGTCTTCCTGCTCATGCTGCTGGTGAAGAATACTTAGATTCCTGGAATCAGACTGACAACAAACAAGCGATCGTAGATTTTGTGGAAACAGTCACTACTAAAGGTAGCGGTAACTTTGTTCCAAAAAAGAATCGTATTGCTGTTTTCGATAATGATGGCACTCTATGGTCTGAAAAACCTCTGTATTTCCCAATTCAGTTTGAACTGGAAAATTTGCAACAAGGTAATAGTTTTGTTGATGACACAACAGATGAATATATACATAAGGCTTCTCATTTTGTTTATTACGAAAATCAGGAAGACTTTAATGTTCGCTATCGAGAACTTGTCTATGAACCTGTAATTGGCTTAGTTAAGTACCTCAAAGCTAATGATTTCAAAGTCTATATTTGTTCTGGAGGTGATATTGATTTTGTTCGTTCCTTTTCTGATGAGGCTTATGGTATTCCCCCAGAACAAGTGATTGGTACCGCTGTCCAAACAGAATTCGATCAACATTTTGGAGGAGACGTAGAACGTAAAAGGAATTTTTTAGTAGGAATATTGTACCCCAAGACGCTAGCTCAGTATAACGATCAAGAAGGTAAACCAGTAGGGATTCAAAATCATATTGGCAAACGACCTATTATTGCAGTGGGTAACTCTAGTGGTGATTTTGAAATGTTCCAATATACTGATGTTGGTGCAGACGAATCCTTGATCGTACTCATTAATCACGATGATTGCGATCGGGAATATGAATACAATGATGTACCTGGAAGCACTCATTTAGAAGATGGTGAACAAGTAGCTGATAATGAATCTCTCGACGAAGCTCAAGATCGTGACAATTGGATCGTAGTTAGTATGAAAGATGATTTCAATACTATCTTCGATGGAGAAACATCAGAGAATGCTCCAGGCTGTAATGTTAAATAAACTTTAATCAGTAGGGTGGGCATTGGATATAAAATTAAATTAAGACCTTGTATTATCGAAATCTCAAGCATGTTATGAAAACTTTTTGCTTTAAATCACTTATTCTCTGTTTCCTAACAATATCTCTTATTTTCCCTTTCTCCGCACCAGCACAAGCATCTTCTACAGATAATAATTGTCCGGGGGAAATGGTATTTATTCCCGGAGGAACTTTTACCATGGGATCGGATTCTCATTATCCATCAGAAGTTTCTGCAAGTGATGTCACTGTAGATAGTTTTTGCATCGATCGCCATGAAATTACCAACGCTGAATTCGGCAAATTTGTAGAAGCAACAGGTTATAAAACCATTGCCGAACGCCCCTTACCAAAAGAAAAATTTCCCGATCTTAGTGATGAGCAACTACAACCAGGTTCCCTAGTGTTTCAACCACCCTCAGAAGGAATGCAACAAGTTGCTTACTTAAATTGGTGGAATTGGGTTGTCGGTGCTAACTGGCAACATCCCTACGGTTCAGATAGCAATATCAAAGGAAAAGATAATTATCCTGTAGTTCACATTGCTTATGAGGATGCTGTAGCTTATGCTAATTGGGCGGGTAAATCTCTCCCCACAGAAGCTCAATGGGAATATGCAGCGCGGGGAGGTCTCCAAGAACAAGAATTCACTTGGGGAAATCAATATTCTGCCAAAAAAGCCAACACCTGGCAAGGGATGTTTCCCTTTTTCAATACAAAAGAAGATAACTATTTAGGCACTGCACCTGTAGAATCTTTTCCCGCCAACGGTTACGGACTTTATGACATGACTGGAAATGTTTGGGAATTCACCTCAGATTGGTATCAAGTCGGACATTCTGGCAAAGACCATAGTTTAAACCCCGTTGGACCTGAGAAAACCGCCAGTTTCGATCCGGTAAAACCCGAGGAAGGAGCTTTGCACGTTATCAAAGGAGGTTCTTACCTCTGTGCTAAAAATTATTGTAGTCGTTATCGGCCTGCTGCTAGAGAGTCTCAAGCTCCTGATACTGGGACAACTCATATTGGGTTTCGCTTAATTACCCAATTATTAATTATTAATAATTAAATAATTCTGGTTTAAAGCCTCCCCTT
>NZ_JBNHER010000119.1:0-50294 GCF_050015975.1 Dapis purpurea BLCC-M126
TTAACCAGAGGTAATTATCAATTATCCATTATCAATTATCAATTAATGAACAAACCCCTAAAATTATGAAGCCTTGTGAGTTTAGTCTGGGAAATAATCAAACTTAGTCTTTCTTCTTCGGCACCACAAATCTCATCCCACCTTTAACTCCTAACTCATTTTTTTGATATCTAGGAATAACATGAATATTACAGTGCATCATTTTTTGTCCTCCGGCATGATTAACGTTTATTCCTACATTAAATCCATCCGGATTATACTTTTCCTGTAAAATTTTCTTTACCTGATTTACCATTAACCAACATTCTAATTGTTCATCTACAGGTAACTCAAAATAATTTGCCTGGTGAAGTTTGGGTATAATTAATGTATGCCCTTTTGTCACTGGATAGCCGTCAAGTATTGCATAAGCTTTTGCTGACTCTGTAATTAACTGTAGATTTTTACGGGGGTTACAAAATAAACATTTGTTTTCAGAATTTTTTTGCTGATTATAATGAATATACTCATAAATTTCACACAATTTATCAATGTGAATAGATTTAAAAGGTAAATTAACTAAACACTGATAAGTTGGTTTCTTGTGTATGTAATGTTCTCGAAAACCTTCTCTCTTCAAACCTCTTCTCACAGCATAATAAGCTTTTCCTCCAGCATTTAATAACTGGGAAACTTTCATCAAAACTTCGACTTGTGGTTGTTCAAACAAAACATTTAAGACATAAAAACAAAGAATAGTATCAAATTTTCCCTCGGGATATTCAGGAAAATAATAAGGGTCATAACCAGTAACATCAAAGCCTTTTTGTTTTAGTAGTTTAACATCGTTACCTAACCCACAGCCAAAATCAAGAATTTTACCTACTAACAAATTTTGCTCTAGCATTACTTGAGCTGGAAATGAGATAAATCTACGCTCTTTAGCAGTAAGGTGAGTATATTTATTTGATTGTTTATTGGTAAACAAGGATACTTTTGTGATGGAGTAATGCAGAATACAATAATTATAAGATGATTTATATCAGGTTCGGATTATCAGTTACAAGTAAAATATTCGGTAATCCTATAGATGTAGTGATTTATTATGAAGGTAGGGAGCAGGCAATAGGCAACAAGGAACAGAAAATAAATTAATTTGTTTCTTTTAAAGGAATCGTATTTGCTTGCCTACTTAATTTTTTTTAGAATATCACTACTTGATACACTACTACCAAATATTCTTGTAGGGGGAATTAATCAATTACCCTTACCGAATAATTAAGGTCTAAAGCCTTTCCATTGATGGAGAAAAAGCGGTCATTTGCGTTTAGCGTTCGGCAAAACGCGCGTTTCGGCTAAGAGCCGACATGAAAAACGCTGCGCGACATGAAAAGCGTTTCGGCTAAAAGCCGACATGAATGCGTAGCATTCCGTCAGGAAAAAGCGCAGCTCCTCCGGAGGAGGCAAGAGAGAGTATTCCGTTAGGATGCTGGGATGGCGAGGTTTCCTGCTCTTGCAGAGCCGCTCCGAAGTGCGCCATATCCAATCGACTAAGAGAAGAAAAAAAATAATTTTGGTCAATCCTATCCGTTTTAAGGAAAGGTAATTATTAATTGTTAATTATTAATTATTAAATCACCTATTTAGATTTTGCAATTATTGAAATATTTATGCTTAAAGCTGTCAAATATTTTCAACAGAAATATTATTAGAACTAATATCAAGTTCGGATAATTATATCCAATCTGCTTCCCTTGAAAAATAAGGTTCTAAAAGAGGCAAAAACTTCTAGTTTGCTAGGGTTGATTCACTAAACCACTAGGGCTTGTGAATTTTACCAAAACTAACGCATTTTGTATTTTATTTATAAGTAATATTAAATTTCTCCTACTAAGGATAAAGAGACCGGATGTATTTGAATTTATCCCTTAATTCCCTATTCTCTTTTTTTTTATTAATTTCGAGGTTAAACCAATGAATCATCGAGAAAGAAGCTGGTTTTATCTGGTTTTCGACTTTAACAGTTCAGTCATTCCTAGTATTTGGAAGAGAGTATTAGTCATTATGATATTTGCTCTAGGAGTTACTATAGCTCATGGTAATAATTTACCAATGAGTCAGCCAATTTTAGGTAGTATTATCCCTGGAATTGTACTAGGTTTATTGCTAGTTTTTAGAACAAATACAGCTTACGATCGCTATTGGGAAGGTCGAAAATTAATCGGTTTGATTTCTAAAAATTGCTGCATTATGGCAAAAAATATCATGGTTTTTGTTTCTGAGAGTAACAGCGAAGATTATCAAAAAAAAATATCTCATATCAAACTATTGATTGCTATGTTTATTGCTATTAAACTTCAGCTTCGTCAAGAGAAAGTTAATGAAGAAATCAAAAACTATATTTCTGAAATTCAGTATCTAGAATTAACTAGGACTAAGAATATGCCTCTGCAAATGACTAAATGGTTAGCCATATATTTTAATGAACTTGCCAAAAATAATACTATTAATGAATTGACTTTTATGACTTGGAATCAAAAAATTGAAGAAATTTTTATCGCTTTTGGAGGTTGTCAACGGATTGCTACTACCCCTATTCCTAAAGCTTATTCTATTCACTTAAAACATTTATTATTAATATATTGCTTTGCTATTCCTTTTCAATTTGTTGCTGAATTAAGTTGGTGGACAGTTCCCGTAGCAGGTGTTATTAGTTTTGCTCTTTTAGGAATTGAAGCTATCGGTTTAGAAATAGAAAATCCTTTCGGTTACGATCATAATGACCTGCCCTTGGATAATATTACGACCACAATGACAGAAGATATTCAAGAAATAATTGACTCTGGTTCTTTCAATAATTCCGAATTATGGCAGGGATTAGTTAGTTTGCACCAAATTACCTAGATAATGGGAAACACAAAATAAGGTTGAATTTTTACTCTTGCAAGATAGTTGAAAATTATAAGTTTAAGATAAATTATACCAAATCTCACCTATTATTGCTACATCTTCTTGAGGCTAGTACCGCTACGCGGAAGTCAGAATTCAGAATTCAACCCACCCCTAACCCCACCCACCCCCGCCCCTCCGAGGAGGGGAGCCAGGAGGGGAAGTCAGAAGTTTTGATTGGTAAGGCTTTGAGTATTTTGTCACTGGTCAGTTATTTCCGTCATCCTGCACTAGGGAGTATGGTTTATAAGAATAATATATATTTGCGGTTGTACCTATAATCGTTAAAAAAAATATTGGATCTTACTTATTACTTAATAACTGAAGTTTTGAGTCAAAATAGCATTAATGTATGGGAATTGGTATTAGATAAAATAATTTTACCAATAACTAATATAATTGTGAATAGTGATAAACTTGATTCCTGAAACTCGCTAACTTTGATTTACCTACTACCCAAAACTTACTTGTAACAATCTTTTTTCCAAATGGTTTAATTCAGCTAAAAGAATGTATCTATCATCACAGAAACTCTAATTAATAAACCTCTAATAAATTAAAAAAATTAGGATTTGAAGATTGAGGTAGTGAGGTAAAATATAAATAGTAGCTTCCCTGCTAATAATTTTTGATTTAGGTCTGGGAGCAAATCACAAAACTTATATTTAATCAGAGGTTAAGGCATGACTAACATTGTCAAATCTTCCCTAAACAAAGAACAAACTACTACTTGGTTACGAGGACTAATGAGCGTTGCTTATGCAGATGGAGAACTTGATGCTACAGAAAAAGATTTATTTGACCACTTTAGTCATGAAGAATTTGCTTCGACAATTGAAATCTCAGAACTACAACCTATTAGTCCAGATGATTTAGCTAAGGTCTTTGGGGAGAGTCCTAATATAGCAGAAAATTTTATGAGAACTGCTGTAATGGTAGCCTTGGCAGATGGAATTTATTCTATGACTGAAGATGATATACTTCATCAATATTGTGATGCTCTAGGACTAAAAGTTAAAGCCTTAGATGCACTGAGAAAAAATCTAGAAAAAGCTAAGGAACAAGCAGAAGAAGATAATTTAGAAAGTTGGCTGGAAGAAACAGAACATACTGGTACTTTTATTATTCCCCACGATCCGGAACACGAGCAAACTGTACTTGCTCCGATCAAAGATTGGTTGGATGGGTGGGATGTCAATGACCCAAAAGTGGCTCACATGGTTTGTAAAATGATTCCTCCTCAATGTCCATTTGAGCGGGATGTTGTAATTTTTGGTAAGAAAGTAGCCCACATTCCAGCTATGTGCAAACTTAATCCAGTTTACGATCAGTTGGTTGGTTTACGCTTCCGTGCCTTATCTTATTTGGCAGATGAATGTCAGGAAGATGTGTCTAAATATTGTTAGGGAGTAGGGAGTAAGGAATAATGATAAAATATTTGTAGGTTGATATTTTGTCTATAAATAGCTCTACCTCACTCAGATGAAATCCTATGTAAAACTTAAAAGATAAGTTGAAAATGTCTGACATTCATAACTTTAAAGATTTAAAAATTTGGCAAAAAGGAATAGATATTGCTGAAAAATGCTATTTTCTGACTAAACTTTTTCCCAACTAGATTCGGCAATTCCCCTCCCGTTAAATCAGAGATTATAACGGGAGGGGAATTGCCGACAGCAAATTAAATAGGTGTCGATTGATGTTCAAATATAGCAGTATAGAAAAGCTGCTTCTAATTTAGCTAGAAAACAAGGTCAAGCAGACAGAAAGGAAATTAGTTCTAATAACTGGAAAAAGGCGCAAAATAAAAGAGCTAGATTGCATCAACATATTGCTAGAAAAAGAGAAGATTTTCACTTGCATTACTGCTCACAAGTTAGTTGAAGAGTATGATTTAATTGCTGTAGAAGACCTTAATATTAAAGGTTTAGCTAGAAATACTAAACTATCAAAATCAATTTATGATGTAGGATGGGGTGCTTTTCTTGAAAAGTTGAATGCAGTAGCGGTCAAACGCGGTGTTCATGTAGTTAAAGTTAATCCTCACAATACATCACAAAATTGTAGTAATTGTGGTCATAAAGTGCCTAAAACTTTATCAATTAGAACTCACTCTTGTCCTAAATGTAAAACGGTTTTAGATAGAGACGAGAATGCTGCAGTTAACATATTAAATAAAGCATTACACGAGGTGCGTATCATCTTGTCTGCTTGTGGAGGCTTCGATATTGATCGGCCTGTGAGGCAAGAAACTTCAGCAAACAAGGATTCAATTATCTTTGTTTGATAAGCTCCCGTTATAATCTTTGATTTAACGGGAGAGAACTTCAATTATGCAATTCATTGATCAAGCAGAAATTCAAGTAGAAGGTGGTAAAGGTGGCGATGGCATGGTTGCCTTTCGTCGTGAAAAGTTTGTGCCTGCGGGAGGGCCTGCGGGTGGTAATGGTGGCCGTGGGGGTTCTGTGATTTTAGTGGCCGTTGCTCATCTGCAAACTTTGTTGGATTTTAAATTTCAACGTGTTTTTAAAGGAGAAAATGGTAAGCGGGGCGGTCCAAAAAATATGACTGGGGCCGCTGGAAGCGATCGCTTAATTGAAGTACCTCCTGGTACGATGATTTATGATGCGGAAACTGAGGAATTATTAGGAGATTTAGTTGAAGCGGGGCAAACTTTTTGTGTTGCTCAAGGTGGTAAAGGTGGGTTAGGAAATAAACATTTTCTCAGTAATAGTAACCGCGCTCCTGAATATGCTTTGCCTGGTTTGGAGGGTGAAGTGCGAATGTTGCGGTTGGAGTTGAAACTGTTAGCTGAAGTAGGAATTATTGGGTTGCCGAATGCGGGAAAGTCTACTTTGATTGCTGCTCTCTCTGCTGCTCGTCCGAAAATTGCTGATTATCCTTTTACTACTTTAGTTCCAAATTTGGGAGTTGTAAGAAAACCGACGGGAGATGGTACTGTTTTTGCTGATATTCCAGGATTAATTGAAGGTGCTTCTGCTGGTTTGGGTTTGGGACATGAATTTTTGAGGCATATTGAACGGACTAAGTTATTGTTGCATTTAGTTGATATTACAGATATTAATCCGGTGGAAAATTTTGAGACTATTCAAAATGAGTTAACAGCTTATGGGCGAAATTTAGAAGATAAGCAGCAAATTTTGGCTTTAAATAAGGTTGATGCGGTTGATTTAGAGAGTGCAGAAATACAGGAGTTGGTAAGTCAGTTTAGAGAGATGAGTGGGGGAAAAGTTTTCCTTATTTCTGCTGTTGCGGGTATTGGTTTGGAGGAGTTGATGCAGGAAGTTTGGCAGGTGTTGGAAATGGAGGAAACCTCATTATAACCAAAACCCTGTAGGGGCGAATGGCCATTCGCCCCTACAATGGGGAATGTTGGGTTTCGTTTCTCTAAACCCAACCTACACAATATTTCCCAAAATTTTAATGACAATATTTTCCTGTATTATCTGCTTTGGGGTTATCTTCTCCAGTTCTGACTACTCCTAGCAAAGTAGAAATGATCGCGCATCTTTTAGGTTTGTCTTGGTTTTGGGGTTTGATGGCAATACGCCCTTTTGCTCGGAGGCTAGTTTGTGTACATTGCTCGGTAGGGTTGTAAACTGGACAGCCTTTGTAGTTAAAAAGAGCGCGGTACATAGGACTTGTTCTTGTTGTAGTAACTTTGTTAGTGTCAGGTTTAACTATTAGTAGCGTAGTTTCATATTTGCCTTTGTCATTTTTCTCGTTATCATCTATCTCAATACCAGGCTCTAAATATTTCCAGCTTGAAGTTGCTAAGTCGTTGGGAGCGATCGCTGCTTTATGTACTGCCCACTTAATAATAGGTTGGCCAATAGCATTGCTGGTTTCTTGGAAACTTGCTTGCCAAGATGTTTTATCTCGCATGGCGTAGCGTCTAGCTGTAAACATAGCTTGATATATTCTGTCGTTAGAGGTGCGGAGGCGGTATTTGTTAATGAAGCCCAACCATCCTGGGGCGACGATCGCTGCCAGAATACCAATAATTAAAACCACAAGTGTTAATTCTGTGAGACTATATCCTGCTTCTTGTTGTTTCAGTAATTTCTCCGATCTATTTTTAGGAGAATTTTTTATAATAGTTGATTTTACTGAAGTAAAAATTTTAGCCTTCATTTTCACCCCGATATTCTGTTATTTAATATTTTTATCTCTGTTTACTATTCTACTAATTAAAAATTTAATGTCAAATAAAGTGATATCTTTGAAAATAAAAGAACTGCCCTGTCATTAACCTGAAATAGGTTTGACAGAGCAGTTATTTTGTGGTAACTATAAGGAGAAATTAAATTATGGGCATCCTGCTCCTGTTGCTGAATCAAATTCTCCTTCTGCTATTCTCATACTACCTAAGATAGTTTCAACAATTACACATCTTTTAAATCCATCATCTGTTGTAGAAGCAGTAACCGCAAAAGGTAGTTCTTGGGTTGGATCATTTATTTCCACTGCACCTAAATGGTTAAATTTAATTTGATCGTTTGGATCGTCTTGATAAGCTGTACAGTTATCATTAGCATCTTTAGTTTGACATTCTTTTATAGCTAATTTAACCATTCCTGGTTTAATTTCACTATTTGCTCCTAAAGATTCCCACAATAAATCTGTATTTGGTATTGGAGTTGTTTTAGAGGTAGAATAAATATGGAATCTTGGTGGATCGTTATAAGGTTTACCTGTACTGGGATTTGTTGCAGAATCAATGTTAATGTCCCGGAATTCAACTATTCTATCTGCCTTTTTCAACTTGGCATCACTTTGAGCTGACCTCAATGCTCGAAATACTCCATCGTTAACTGTACGGATGCGCTGCCTGCTGATAAAAGCATTCCAACTAGGGGCAGCGATCGCACTCAATATTCCTATGATTAAAACTACTATTGCTAACTCTACAAGAGAAAAACCTGCATTCAAATTAAGAGGATAAGTAGATCGCTTTGGGGAAAGCCGGAGTAAGAATTTTACTAAAAAATTTGAGGGTTTCATATCGGTTTTCTGTATAGGAAAATTTAATACTTATTAGTTTTGAAATTTGCGGTCTACTATTCTCCAAAGCCACTACGTCCGCCTACTTGAGCAGTTGCTTGAGGACAATAGGAAGAATCACTAGCAGTACAGTCAGTATTGTTTGTTTGGATACGACGTAAAGCATTGCCTTGAATTGTGATTTTAGCTAGTTTATTATTGGTCACCGAATTCAGCTCAAAAGCTTCTATATAATTAACCAGCACTGCTACTGGATCAAAATTTCCATCACCTTTGACAAGCTCTCCTGGTGTTTCTATATTCCCAATATTGTTTGTATTATAACCATTCTCAGGTGCTTCCCCGTTAATGTAGTTACCGTCACTATTAGTAGGGTTGTCGCTAATTTCAACTCTAGCTATCCTAGATGGGCAAGGTGTTTCGTCACACCAAACAGAAGCAGTACTTGTTTCATCTATTGTGTAATAAGCAACTAATGAATATACAAACGTATCATCAAAGCAATCATTTCTATTATTAGGAGTACAGCCATCGACAGGTAAAACGTTGCTTTCATATTTACGTTTCCAAAAAACAAGTATCGGCGTACCTACATCAGTTGGTATAGCTGTATCCCCTGATGTTTCTGGAGCCGTACCACAAGAGTCTGCACTCCGGTTTTGAATACAGCTAACTTCATTTGGAGTGTATATATAAAGGGCTTGACTCATATCCTGAGCAATATAGTCAATTGCTGCCTGTAACTCCTGTTCGCTGTTTGTCTTTGCCTCTTCCCGCACATCTCGGTTGAGGATATCTACAACAAAAGTCAACATAGGAACAATTATTAAAAATGAAATGATCGTTCCTACAAGTAGTTCTATCATGGTAAAACCACTTGTCGAGTTGCTTAACTTTTTTAATTTGTGATTCGACTGGGTTTTTATTAGTAATTTCAGTAAGTTTTGCATCATAAATATATTCTCAATTTTTTAAAAATTATCGTCCATATCAACACCCTTTTATGGACAAATTGAATTTGGATCTTCACCCTCTTGTCTAGCAAACCGATCGCAAAGATTTTGAAATGAACCATTAAGGTCTGCTGGTGCTATATCTGTTACCATTTCTACCACTGGTAACCTACGATTACCAATAGCATTTGTCACAGTAGATTGCTGTGTTGCTTCATCAGGGCAATTTGTTCCATCAGGACAAAGAGAAGTTTCCTGGAAAGCATCTGCTCTATAAACTCTGACACCTAAGGCATAACCCTGGTTTTCGTTTTGTGTGAATGCACTACGCACTCCTTGAACTACCATATCTGTCACACTGTTGGTTGTACATTCACCATCTCCATCTCCATCAATACAATAGAGATCGTTGAACACAGCAGAGGTTGGAGTAGTACAAATTTCTCCATCATTGCATTCTAGATTTCCAGAAGTTGGACTAGGAGCATCATCAAGGTTATTTAGTGTCAGATTAGGGCTGTTTTGAGTTGGGTCTATTCTCACCCAATCTATATAACTCGTAGCCGCTTGTGATGCTAATTCTATCCGTCTTGCCTGTACGCGAGTCCCTACGGACAAAGCAATAACAGGTGCAATTGCACTCATCAGAAAAGCAACCATAATCATTGCGACTAAACCTTCCATAATGGTGTAGCCTGCATTAGGATTAATTTGTTGCCATTTTTTGATTTTTTGTTGAATTTGTTTTTTATTCATAACTCTCCTTGTTTAATTATTTTTTGTCAAATCTTGCAGAAAGTGGGAATAAATAAATGAAAAATATTAAATATTAAATATTCACTTCTGCAAGATGTCTATTGATTTTTAGGTATCAATCTTAGTTGCAATTTTGACGATAATTATCATTAGCTGCATTTTCACCTGTATCAATTACTTGAGAACACAACAAAGTTTGTACCCACTCGTCATCTAAACTTACTTCCCGATAATACTTAGATGGTTCACCACTTGAGTCTTCACCACTCAGTTGTTGAGAGAAGTAGTCAGGGGACTGAGAGAGTAAACCAACATCATACCCCCATTGACGATCGGGTGGTAAGAAGTATCCAACCCTAGCACCGTTGTTGTCAACAGCATAGTTGTTGGTTTTATAGGAACCTCGATATCCAAAAAGACTATTCGCGCCTTGTTGATTGTTTATACCATTGGGCGGCAGGTGTGGATAAGGTGCGGTAGCATAAGCGCTACGGTTTAATTGCATAAAACTACCAGTGATGTTAGTAGCAAAATTATTGTTGTTGTTCCGTGCCCAGTTTTCTAGGAAGCGAGGTAAGTTTTGTAAACCACCATTAGTTTCTGGAGGACGAGGTGGTACGTCACCGGAGCCTACTACGAGGTTAAATGTAGTATTGTTAGAAGCCCTGGTTAGCCATCTCGATCTCCCCCTTAGCCTCTCATTATTCTCATTTCGCAAGTTAGCTTCATTGGCTTGAGGTGTATTTGTTGGTACATAATTTTGGAGAACAGGTACTAGCAGGGGTTGTTGCACTGTTCCTACACCTAGAGTTGTTGGTGTAAGTGGAGTCGTAACTACTAATGGGTTCAAATAAAACAAATGTTTATCAGTATCATTACCATAATTATCTCCACCAGTAGGAGCATTAGGTGTAGTTGTTGTTCTAAACCAAAGAGCATTAGCATTATTGCTTGGTACAGCAACAGGAAATCCTGTGTTAGTTCCACCGGGACTAAACTGACCACCAGTTAATGGAATATCTACAGCACTATATGGATAGTAATTAACATTTCCAGCATTATCTATTCCTAGTGGAATAGGTACATTATTTGCATCTAAGACCAACGTATTTTGTTCGTTAAATGCTGCTGTTGCTCCAAAAGGATCGTCATTAGGATAACGTAAGAATGCTATACGACGTGGATAATGACGATCTGCAGGGTCTAGTGCAGGGCGAGCAGTTGTACCAGCACCTAAAAAGTTAACTGTTGAGGGTGTTCCAGTTACTATTAAATTGCTTACTCTCAAATCCTTTTCTGTGCCATTTGCATCAATATTCCCATCCCCGTTAATATCTTGTGGCGCAGGAATAGCATCTTCTGCCGTATTCAACAACCCATCTGTATCAAAATCATAGCCTACTACCCAATCTCCAGGCTGACAAGAGGAGACAGGAAGTTTACGACAGATCTCCATTACATACTCTGGAAATTGTCCCCGTCGCTGTACTGGTGTCACATAGTTATTGAAGTAAGAACTATTAACAGCATTAGCATTGCTAGTAGTTGAGTAGTTAGTATCTATTATTGGTGTCACTGTAGTCGTAGCACCAAGACTGTCGGTTGGGTTGCCCGTATTCACGTTATAAAATACTTCATTGACTGTAAGAGGTGTACCTGTTGTTGTAAAGTGAGAACCACTACTTAAACCGTTAGTAACAAAATTATTACCATAGAAACCATTTAACATTCGAGCACCAGCAACAGTAATATCAACTTCTGGCAAAAGTGCATTATCTACAAAATCACCATCTCCATCAAGATCGCGCCCATCCAGGTCAAAACCTAATACTTCCTCACCAATATCTCTCTGGTCTCCGTCACCGTTCAAATCTCGATTAAGTCCTGTCGCTCTTTCATCTAAACCAAGGCTAGAATCTAAGAAATTTCCATTTCCATCAGCATCTACTCCATCAAAATCATATCCTGCATCCGCTATGTTGTCTCCATCAAAATCGTTGGCAACAACCGGAAGATTACCAGCATTATTTCTCAGGTCAAAATCTCCCTCATCACGAAAACCAGGACGAAAACCTACAGTAATATTATCGTAACTGTCATTATTAGGAAACCCATCATCATCATTATCATCATCATCATCAGATAATAATGTAATCGCATCTGCTAGCACCGTTGCCGGACGCCAATTATCGCCTTGGTTACAATTAGGAAGTCTTGGGTCTCCAGGACGACAGGCAAAATTCGGATTTATTTGATCTTCAGTCCGATCATAGAAGTTACCCCAGTCATCTGCTAATGTCTGAGTGAATTCCTCCTGAGTATGAGGATTAAAGTTCCCATGAATATATACTGGTAGATTAGTGACTAAAGTTAAGCCCTTTTCTTTAACAACATCATCTATACTGTTAACAGGATTATTACCATCATTTCTCGCTAGACTTTGACCATTTATCAACATAATGCCATTAGGTCGTCGAGTGGGGTCTAGTTTATAATCCGTAGGACTAATGGCTTTACTAGCATCTTCATCTATACCATCATTAGAATCATTAGGTGTGCGATCGCTCCTATCTGGTAAAGCATCATCACGGCTAGCATAAATAATACCGCTATTTGGCAGTAAATACTCTGGCGATGGTCCTGTTGTTACTGAACCATCAAAAGTTATCTCTTGATTCCTCATTTGATTCAAATCTAATTGAGTCAAACGAATTTCTAGTGGTTGTCGTTCCTCTAAAGCTAAATCATAGTTTGTTGTCAAGCTTGCCGGATTTGCTAGAGTGCTATTGAGAGTAAAAGTTTCATCAACAGCAGTTGCAGGATTATCAGCATCTATAGCTTTTATTTGTCTTGCGTCCAATAGGGTGACTTCTCTGATAACACCATGATCGAGAGGAGTGGTAGCTGGAGTCAATGTACCGTCTAATATCTCTAAAGAACACAAAGTCGAGTCTATTGCTGCCTGTTCTTCTAGAGTCAGGTCACCATTATTAAATAACCTTTCTAAAGCTCTGCGCAGAGGTTCATTAGCAAATCTGCCATCTGGGAAAACCATATTTGCTTGTTGTGCTAGTTCAGGTGGATTCGTACTAGAAAACAAACCTGTAGCTTCAGTAAAAATAGCACCTCCTGGTCTTGCTGTTGTTGGGGGTGGGTAAACAATACCATTGTTTGATCTACCACCAGGGTCTTGATTCCAAGGTAATGTACCCTCATTAAAAGCAGTTATACTATTGGTTGGGTCATAGTAACTACTAATACAAGCAATAGGAGCTTGTTCGTTGTCTGCGGGTTCGGTATTCGGGTCAATGGGGTCTTGTGCATAGTGATATACCACCGTTGCCCGCATTCTCAGATCGCCCTTAGCATATTGGGGAGTATTTGGGTCAATCGTCGTGCCACCAGCAGGATTTTGTGCTGTAGGGGCAGGATTTGGGAGTGAATTCCATCCTCCTGCAGTAGGAGCATTATCATAGACTGTAGCTCCAGGACTAGGTGACATTGGCATTGTATCTGGCCAGACAACTGTATATTCTTCAATTACAGGGGCAGGAGTTGCCGGGTCGTCTACTGGTGCTTGTGTCCAAGCATTTATTACTGGAGGTGGCAGAAAAGAATTAGTCCGTTCATAAACTCCTGCTCCTGTAATTACACGCAACCCACCAATACCATCTAAAGGAGCTTCTGGCACTTGTGCTGCCGCCCTTTCCCAGAAACGATTCCGACCTAAAGAACCCACAGAAGGTAATTCTGTGACACGAGGTTGACGAGTACGTTCTGGTGGATTAACTAGGTTGCCAGCATCATCAACCCAACTGCCACCTATATCTTCTTGTTGTTCAGTAACAAACTGAGAACCATTCCACCAGTTAGCTGGCAGGTTATTTCCTACAAGTATCCGTTCTCCCAAAAATAGTTCTGGGCGATTATCATCATCATCATCTGGTTCTCTAGATAGTAGTTGATCTTCATCTAAGTCGAGATTGGTGTTACCATCTGGCAGTATCCATTCATCTGGTGGTTTAAGTCCATCACCACTACCGATAACAGTGTATGTAGGATCGTACTCTACACCTAGAGCAGGGTTATCAGCAGGTTGTTCTGCAAAAGGTACTTTTCTAGTTCTGTCCCGGAAGTAAATCTCTAACTCCTCGCGCCGTATTTCTGCTCTCCTGTCTGCATCTGTTGTATCTTCCTCATCCATCCTTCTGTCTACTACTATTGTTACTGTTGAAGGATCATTTGTTTCACCTTGATCCATTTGAGCATTAACCATAACAGTAATACGCTTTTCGTATGCATTATTGTTATAGATTGTATCAAAAGCAGTTTCATTATCCACAGACTCATTTCCACTGCCAATTACAGTTTCTACTACACCATTCGCCCTACCTCGAAATAAATCTACATCTACATCATTTGTCTGATTGGTACTAGACATTCCATTAACAACGTTTCCCCCAACAATTATCTTGCTATTTTCTGCTTCATAGAAACAAGACTCATCACTACTGACTTGAAATAAGTGTAAATCATTTCTAAAAGGGGAAACTATCAAATTACTATTGGTTAAAATTCTCCCATTCATGCGAAAATCAGGACCTGGAGATATTTCTAAGTCATCTCCATAGACAACGGCATTATTACTCAGAGAAACTCTTTCCCAGTCTTCTTGATATTCGAGAGCAGCAATACCTGGACTTAGTGCATTTGCATTATTTTCATCTGGAACGGTTACTGTATAAACAAAAAAACTTTTGACTAATTTACTGGTTGCATTATTTTTATACCAACCATTTCCTGCTAAACTTAAACCTGCAGGACAGTTTTCATTTTGCAAGTCTCCTACAGTTACTGGTGGAGTTCTTGCCTGTAGAGGTGTTCTCTGTTCACCACTAGGGGGAGTAGCTAAGAAAATACCATATATTGTGTAACTATCATTATTTCCATCATTGTCTGTATCAACAGGAAATCTCCAAGCAGTTGTAATTTCCTCACCATCATTAGTTACCCTCAAGCGTTCTTCATCTGCAAATCTATACCTCTCATCAACAGCATTACTTAAATAATTGTCAACTTCGTCTTCATCCGGTGTTTGCCCTCTCGGCAAACTAGGATCTTCCCTCAATAAATACTGAAGTTTAGCTCTAGCTCTATCTAGAGCAGGAGTAGCTGCACTTAGAGCTTGCTCACTTACTCTAACATTACGAGCTTGTTCCGCCCGATCAAAAGACCGAAGTAATATAGCTACAGTCAGTAATACTACTACTAACATAACCATTGTGACTGTCGGGAGCACAAACCCAGCATTAGAAGCATTACCTAAAGTTTTTTTGCTCTGAGCGATCGCTCTTACTAATCCCTTAGTTAGTAGTCTTAATTGTTTTTCTATCTTTTTGACTATACTATTGATATTTTTTAATATACGATGGTAATACATAGACTATTCCCTGGCCTTTAATATTATTGGTATTCTCTAATAAGATTTGTTATTAGGGGTTAAGCTATTACTTTATTATTCTGCCCATATTGACTAAAAAAATCACACTGCTACAATATGTTTATTGGAGTTGATATTTTAGCTTGGCTGAATCAAGAGATTTTTCGCTTGGCTAAATCAGGGGATGAATGTTTTAGGAACAGGTAAATCCTGTCTTATTAGTTTTTCTTTCTCCCAGCCTATAATTCATTCCCGCACGCTGCAACGCCAATAATGCCTGTACTTTAGTTTATATGTTTAATATTTTAGCATATTGCCATAAGGATAAATTGGGTGACTATAATCACAGTATTCTACTGTCGCCTATCACTAAGCACCTAAACAAAATTGTTTATTCAATAGCGCATCTAGACTAAAATTGTGGGAAAAAACCTAACCCCCTAACCCCCTTCCCTAGTAGGGAAGGGGGAAAAAACTCAATCCTCTCCTTGCAGAAGAAAGGTTGGGGAGAGGTCTTGCGAGATACTAAAACTTACCCATATTTTCAAGGTAGACGCGCTTCTATAGTCATTCTGAACAAGACTGCGACGAGTTTCTTTCCTTGAAAGGGTTTCTAGTCAAAAAAGTATTTTATCCTTATTTGAAATGACTATAGCTTGAAAATCTCGATAAACTTGAATCAATCAAGACCTATCCCCACATCTCTGTTTGAAAGCAAGAGCTAATTCTTTGTCGTCAGAGAATATTTACAACCCTATATTTTTGCTTAACTAATTCTAGTAAAATGTAGAATATTTCAATAGTTGGGAAGTTTCTCTATAGACATTTATTTAATTTTCACAAAACTTTCCACTTGCGATGAAGTACACATTTAGCAGCCAAGATACCCGCAAGACAACTAAAATTTTCACATCATTTATCCTAAAGTATATTTCCTTAACCATAGCAATAATTAATTTAGGGCTTGCTGATTAATTATGAAAGTATTGACAGATAAAAACTAAAGCATTTTTTAGCCCTTAAAAAGTACCAGCTTTTTGGTGAAAAAAGCTGATGCATGTTAGTATGCATGAGATGATTATGGCAGAAAAATTGACGAATAATTTTTCGAGTACCTCCCCTATAATTCCCATTTCTCCTGTCTCCTGTCTCCTGACTCTTACCCTTACCAATAAAACTTTTTCAGCAAACCCTATTGATAGTTTTATTGCTGATAAGTTTACTGCTAAGAGCTAAATGCTTACGTTCTGTTATTGTAATATTTCCAGATTAAATCCAGAAATACTATCCAAGATATATTGCTTTTGAGATTCATCAAATATTTTATTGAATTTATCAGAGGCAGATTTTTTAATTTTATCCCTTACTGTTCTGCCTCCTTTTTCAAAAATCAAATATTTAGCTACTCTTCCATAATCTGCTATCATTCCTTCATCAAATTCTAGACTTAGAAAATCACAGATTTTTTTGATAACAGCAGGAGTATCTGTAACAAGTTGGTCATAATTCACTAAAATATGATTCTCTTTATGAGAATGCTTCATACTAATTTCTATTGACTCTTTCCACCGTTCTAAACAGTAGTCTATATCCCATGCTTTATACCATTCTTTAGGATATTTATGAGTCACTTCATACAAGGAAGCTACTACATCAGAACCGTTTCTTAAAAGATGAATCATTCTAGCTTTAGGCAACATCTTTTCTATGTAATCTAAATAAAGTATATGGTCTGGTGTTTTTTCTAACCACAAACTCTTACCTTCTTCTATAGTTAAAATATTTAATACTTTAATAAAGCTACGAGTGTATAAATCTATAAGCGGAATTTTTGGAAAATATTTTAACATTTCTGGGCAATTAATTTCATCTTTAAAGTATTGATTTAGATGTGGTTTTAAACGTCGTGAAATTAATCCAAACCTTTGTCGTTTAGGTTCATATTTAGTAGCTATTCCATAGAGGAAAAATTTTGTTTCAGGAAAAGAAGCTATTTCAGGATGAGCTGCCAATAAACTTTGTAATAATGTTGTCCCAGAACGAGGACATCCGAAAAGAAAAACTGGTGCTTGAAGTTTTTGTTTCATAATTACTTTGTTCCCTATTCCCTTTTTTGTTATCTATTAAACCAAACTTCTAAAAAATACCCCCAACTACGCCAAATGCGTGTTCTAGTTGTTAATCGTACTTTCTTTTGAGGCCAAAGTTGAGCTATAACTCGTTTTAAGTGGAGCAAATTAGATATACTTTCCTGATACTGCTGAGTTATGGGTTTACCCATTATTTTATCTGCAATTGCATCTGATCGCCCTTGCCAATAACTACGACGCAGCAACCAATTAGGATTAATTCTTTTTTTGGGAATCCAATGTTTTACAGATGCTTTAGGATTGTAGTAAAATTTTTCACCTTGTTTTTCTAAAATCCAGTTTACTAATAATTCCTCTTGAGATAATAATTTATTACCTTGGCGACCTAATTCCTCATTGAAACC
The DNA here is from genome assembly GCF_050015975.1 of Dapis purpurea BLCC-M126. NCBI lineage: Bacteria > Bacillati > Cyanobacteriota > Cyanophyceae > Oscillatoriales > Microcoleaceae > Dapis > Dapis purpurea. The sequence goes on from NZ_JBNHER010000119.1 coordinate 17,597, forward strand.
TCCTAAATTTTCCAGAGATTCTTTTTTATAAGTTATATTTGCTCCATAAGGATATTTATTTCGAGGAAACCATCTAGGTTTAGAACCATAATCCAGTACAGTAAAATAATCCTCTATAGTTCTATCTAGCCAGTCTGGTTTAGGAATTTCCCATAACCCATAAATTGGCCCTCCGATACATACTGGACATGGCTCAACCGTAGTAAAAGTATCTAAGATTGCTTCTAACCATTCCTCGCAAGGAATAGCATCATCATCTAAATAGGCAATATACTTACCTTTGGCCTGATTTAAAGCTGTATTACGAGCCTTTGATAGTCCAAGGACTGGTTCATATATATAGCGACAATTAGAATACTTTTTTTCATAGCGATCGCCTATTTCTTTAGTATTATCCTGAGAAGCATTATCTATAATTAAAACTTCAAAATTTTGACTAGGAAGAGATTGTTTTAACAGTCCTTCTAAAGCCAAAATTAGTCTATCGGCTCTGTTATGAGTACATATAGCCACAGAAATTAGTGGTTGAACATTTTCTTGATTTTCAGATAAAGACATAAATCATTTTATGAAACTTTTTTTCCAGAAGTATGAAGTTTTAGGGCAGTAGAAAACAGATAAAATAAATAGATGTTAATTGTTAAAAGTTACCCAAAAATCAAGGTATAAAGCCTCTCCATTCATGGAGAAAAAAGAAAAAAAATCCTTTTAGCCAATCCTCTTTTTTATAATAAGAGGTAATTCTCAATTCTCAATTCTCAATTCTTGAAGGTTTTCCTTGAGGTAATTATCTATTATCCATTAATGAATATCTACCAATCAAGTTAAGCTAAACTTGCTGTTTGCTTTTTGAGGTATTATCCCTAATAAAATCTGCATATTTACTTTTTTGAATTGCTTCAATTAACTCTTCATAATTTTCTACCATTTTTGAAAGCTCCAATGGCATTAACTTGACGAGATTAGTTTTGACAGGTTTTGAGGGTAGGTTGAATAATTCTAGAACTTGGTCTACAGTTTTTTGATGACATTCGCTATCAAGCAGATTATCCTCATATGTAAGACTAAGATGAGGTATTTTCTGGAGTAATTTTTTTTCATACTTTCCCAGTTCTTCGCTAAACTGAATCCTTTGAAATACTTCTTCAATTTCTACCTTAATCGGTTTATACTCAAGTTCACCTTCATGGGAACGATGGTGATATTTTTGTTTGTGCTTGGCATTAATATTAGATAGGGCATGATCTACTAAATTACTACGAGTTAAATAAATAAATTTATAACCACTTTCGTATAAGCTAAGTAAAAAATTCTCTGGTTTGGAAATAGGCTGCACATCTCTAACCTGATAACTTAAAAGCTTAAAACCATAGACTGAAGATTCATAATGTGAAGAACATAAGTCTATATAAGTACGAGGAAATAGAAGGCGATCGTGTAATATTTCATTATCACAATGAACTTGATTTTGATTACTTAATAAGTTTACTAACAGCGTACTACCAGAACGTCCCCTACCAAAAATCACAAATTTATTTGATGGTAAAGAACGTTTTTGCAAAAAATATAATCCATAATTTCTTATTTCTTTTAAGTGGCGCTTTACTATAGATAAATTCATATTTCTCCCCTTGCTTCACAAGAATAATTTAAGAATAAGAGTTGAAAATCTTTTGATAAAATTCAAGATTATGCTGGTTTAATTCAGACCATTGTCACTCTTTTCTCTTGTTAATCTTTAAGTTTTATACTCTTAACAGAACCTAACAAGTTTTGATAAATAGCAGGTGGTAAAAAAATAAATCCTAAGCTTTTAACAAAGATTGTAAACATCAACTTAAAGTTCGATTTAAGATAAGGATCGTTGAGAGCATAAAGCAAAATAAATTTCATCACTGCCAAGCCTTTTTTTGGTGTTGGTTGAGAGTTAATCGTTTTGCAAGCAAGATATTTATAATTATGTGCCAAGCTATGTTTTTTTAAGTGCTGAAGAGATGCAGGAGCATCACTAAAAATACTCTCAATAACCTTCAAGCATTCCTGTTCATATTTATAAACATTATCAGAAGCAGTACCAGTAGATTGACGATATAAAATCTGAGGGCGAGGCACTGCTACAAACTCATACTCTTTAGCCAAACTAATACAGCATTCCCAATCTTCGCCCATAAAAAGTGCTTCTTTAAAGCCACCAACTTTAAGGAAAGCTTCCCTACGAACTAACATATTAGAACCATTTTCCAAAAAAAACTTAACTAATATTTGGCTATAAATTTTACCATTAAGAGTAGCGTGTTGGCCTGGAAACAAAAAGTGACCCGATTCATCAATATAATCAGTCCAACTATAAGCAACTGCCACCTCTGGATGGGAGCACAAAGCATTTAATTGAGACTCTAATTTATCAGGAGTCCAAAGATCGTCAGCATCAAGGAAAGAGATAAACTCTCCTACTGATTTATCGAAACCTCGGTTGCGACTGGCAGATACACCAGTATTTGGATAAGAAAAAACCTTAATTCTTGGGTCTTTTATTTGATCTACTACCTCTACAGTTCTATCTTGAGAACCATCATTAACTACAATTAATTCCCAATCAGAAAAGCTTTGATTGATAACTGATTCTATCGTCTCTTGGATTGTTTTCTCAGCGTTATAAGCGGGAATAATTACGGATATTAGGGGCATATTTTTTGAATTTATCCAAGCATAAATATACTTTTGTTGAGGTTTTTAGGTAACTGGAGTTAGACAAAATTTAATTAAGTAAAGAGGGGAAACTATTTATTTTTACGCAACTTGTAAAAACTATAAAAAGGACTGAGCAGACTACCCCAAAAGAATTCTAAATCAAAAGCTGGTATTAAATCTGTTCTAACTTGACCACGATACTTAATCAAATGCAGAATTATCCGGCGTGAATTTCCTAATAATGTTCTTGCAAATAGTATTGGTTTTTCCCAACTCTTAGCGTTAATTGTCAGAAGGAAATAAGTTGGTAAACCACAGGCACGACTTAAGGATAATAAATAATTTCTCTCTAATCTATCAGCAGGTATTTTATGATAACTTTCCATCTCAGGATTATACCAAATCTCCCAACCATTCTTATAGATGTATAATAATAATTCATAATCTTCTGAAGCCACCATTGAGCTACCAACTCTACCACTTAGAGTAAAGCGATCAGGGACAGATTCATCCCAAGCTTTTTTACTAATTACTAATGAAGCTGTGGTTGGTAAATTTAGCCTATTTGGTTCAAAAAGAATGGGTTTAGAACCATGTTCTCTAATAGACAAAAAAGGGTATACTCTTCTATATTCTGGGGGGGGTTCGACTTCAAAATCACCATGAATTTGACCACCTACAGCTCCAGCTTGAGGATGAGCTTGGCAAAAAGAATATGCGGCAGATACCCAGTTTTGGTCTGGTAAAACATCATCATCTAGAAAACCAATATAGGTACTTTTTGCTTCTTTAATAGCTTTCAACCGAGCAAATGCTGCTCCTTGTTTAGGCTCAAAGAAATATTTTATAGAGACAAATTCATAAAAGCGAGATTGATAATCTTGAATTATTTTAGCAGTATTGTCACTACTATTATTATCAACTACAATTATTTCCCAGGAAATATTTTGTGTATTGATTTGCGATCGCAACTTCTCTAAAACCAAGGGTAATTTGCTAGCCCCATTATATGTTGGTATAGCAACAGTAAAGTCTAACATAGTTATTTATTACCTCATATTCTATTAACAAGCTATTTATTTGCAGTTGCACGTTAAAAAATGATAATATATTTTCAACTATACATCAATTGAGGAGGAGGAGAAAGTTCTCCAAAAATATCTGGTTTCAGATTTCATCATTTCTAATTTTTCAACCTCTTTTGATGCGTTAATGTCATTTAATTTTAGAAATTCACTAATTGTAAATTATGGCAATCAAAAAAAGTTATATTATTTGTTCAATTGGGAGGAGTGGTAGTAGTTTATTGGCAAGCGTTCTAAATAATCTTGGTTACTGTGGTAATCCTAGAGAGTATTTTCATCCTAATCAAGTTGCAAATTTAATGGACAATAATGATAGTTCTGCTTTTATCAAATATGTTGAAGAAATATTGAAGAAAGGAGTTACAACTAATGGTATTTTGGGTGTAAAAATGCACTGGGAACACATGAGATATTTTCTGAGATTTACCCGAAAAAATTTAGGATATAAAGATAAAACAGATTTAGAAATTCTCAATGATTTTTTCCCTAACACTCATTTTATTTATATTAGACGTGAGAATATACTCAAGCAAGCTATTTCTACTGAAATTGCCCAACAAACAGGAATATGGTCTCAAAAGATTACCAATACCCAGAAAAAGCAGTTAAATAGACCTAATTTTAATCCTTTAGCTATCTATCGTATTCAAGAAGGTATCAAAAGACATGAGGGAGCATGGCAAAGATTTTTTCAACAAAACGATATAGATATTTATGAGGTTATTTATGAAAATTTTTGTCAATCTATAGAAATTACCACAATAGACATTATCAAGTTTCTTAAAATTGAGCCTTTACCAAAGCCAAATCAAATTCAAGTTTCTTTGCATAAACAGTCTACTAATCTGAATGATAGATGGGAAAAATACTATAACCTCTTTCCTCAAATTTTACTTAAAAATTATTCTGAATTGAGAACTAAATTCAAACAATATTTAAAGAGATAGATTATGGTGGGCATGACAAACTGTTTATTTCACACTCAAACCTATTTGAGATTCTACTTCAGTAGTAAAATCTGAATCGACTTGACTCAAATAACCATTTTTCCACAAATAAAAAGGACTAATTAAACTATTAATATATAATTCTAATTCACAAGCTGCTACTATATCTGTTCGTAACTTGAGATTATATTTAAGTAAATGGCGGATAATTTTCCGAGTATCATTTACCGTATAAGCTAAAAAAGCCAATAGTTTTAACCATGGCTTAACTCCCAACATTATTGGTGGGTTGCCACTGTCGTAAATACAGTTATAGCAATGTGCGCTTGTATATTTACACATTATTTTTTGTAAACCTTTTTGCTTACTGGGCTTTGAGCTGGACATTGTAAATACCTGAGCGCTCATTCCTATACTACAATTTTCACTTAACTTAATATGGAGATTTATTCTCCTATCAAAATGTGAATTTCGATAGATAATCGTTACACATAGTTAGTATTCCCATATCTAACAGTAATTCGATCGGGGAGCGACTTTTTTTTCAACTTGATTTTTAAATTTCGGTCAGGATATTAGCTCTCCTGTCAAAAAGGGATTTAATTTTTTTGACAAATTACTATTTATGTGAATAACAGTCATGTTGAAATATCTCCAGAAAAAAGGTAATAAGAAGAAGTAATTGATACTTTATCGCTCAAAATTGATTTTATTTTTGATTTTTGGAGATGTCTTTTACTGATAACCTAGCTCTTCCATAAGTTCGCCACAACGCAGGTTAAATAAGACTCTCAAAAATGGATCTAAACTTTTTTGACCCGCACCCACTTGTGAAGTGTAAATTAGGGAATTATCATTATTACTTTGACGACGATATTCTGCTAGAGTTTCATATTCTGGACCATTATTATGTTCTATTTCATTATATTTAAGAACATTTGCATCCCAGGGTTCTTGCAAAAACTCAAATAAGGGAAGTAAAGTTTTTTCTGTATTTTTAACTAACTCCTCATAGCGCAGTTCATAATAACAATTTTTAGGTGACTTTTTCCCAAACTTAACAGCACTTTTTACATGATTACGCCAGGTCCTAATAGATCGAATTCCGGCTTTATATCCCCAGCGATCGCGATGGGAAGCTACCACATCTCTCCCATCTCTAATAATATGAATAAATTGACTCTTAGGAAATAAAGCATTAATAAAACCTAATTTCATTGTATAATTTGGTGATTTTTCAGCCCAACGTTTCTTGCCTCTTTTGGCAGCATATTCCATTTGAAAAGAATCAAAAAAATCTCCTATTTTTTGATACCAGTAATTTTTTTCAAATCCATAGCGTTCTATCCTTATCCAATGCCTGCCTACGATTGTTTGTAAATCTTCTAAAAATTGTGTTTCTGGTCCGCAACTAATATTAGGATGAGAATCCAGAATTAATCTAAGTAGTGTTGTACCAGAACGGGGGCAACCAATAATAAAAATTGGTCTTTGTGTTTCAATCATAGTTTTTTTTCAAATAAATAAATTAATATTTTGAGTTTTCATCCAGAAAATGTGCATACTTACTTACTTTAATTGCATGAACCAAATCTTCATAATTTTATACCATTTTTGATAATTATAATGGCATTAATTTCACTAAATTAGTTTTCACTTGTAATGAGGGAAGATCGAGTAATTCTGTAATTTTGTCTACAGTTTTTTTGGTGAAACTCTTGATGGAGTAGATGCTCTTCATAAGTTAGACTAAGATGGGGGATTTCTTTGAGTAACTCATGTTCATATTTCTCCAGTTTTTCACTATGTTTTATCCATTCGAATACTTGTTCAATTTCTACTTTAATAGGTTGATTTGATAACTTGACCTTCATTAAGACAGTGGTGAAACTTTTTCATTATATTTGAGCAATTCTACCTAAACCACCTGAGATTCTACGGCTGAATTCTGATTTTCTTCAACCTTTGCTAAATAACCATTTTTCCATAAATAAAAAGGACTAATTAAACTATTGATATATAATTCCAATTCACACCCTGCTACTATATCTGTTCGTAACTTGAGATTATATTTGAGTAAATGGCGGATAATTTTCCTAGTATCATTTACTGTATAAGCTAAAAAAGCCAATGGTTTTAACCATGGCTTAACTCCCAACATTCTGGTTACATAACGACTCAAACCTATGCCACGGAAAAAACTAATTAAATAATCTTTTTCCAATCGATGTTTGGAAATTTTGTGAATTACTTCCATTGCTGGATTATACCAAATTTCCCACCCTGCTTGTTGAATATAACTAATAGTTTCTGTATCTTCCGCCGTTAACATTGATCCTGGTTTTCTACCACTTAATATACAACTTTTTGGAACACTTTCTAACCAAGCTTCCCTGCGAACTACTAATCCAGCAGAAGGAGGTATTACCTTCAATGCTGGTTGATAGAGTAATGGTTCTTCGCCCCTTTCAGTAATTGCAAAAAATTGTTTAATCCGATCGAAATTAGGTGGTAGTTCTCCGGCAAAATCTCCATGAATTTGACTAGCATAAGCTCCTGCTTTAGGATATTTTTGAGCAAATTCATAAGCTGATGCTACCCAATCTTGTGCCGGAATATTATCATCATCTAGGAACCCAATTAAAGGTGAATTTGCTGATTGAACAGCTTTCTTTCTAGCAAATCCTGCACCTTGTTGTTCTTCAAAACAGTATTTTAGGATGATTTGGTGAGGCCAATTTTTTTGATATTCTCTAACTATTTTTTCCGTTTTATCTTTGCTGTTGTTATCTATAACAATGACTTCCCAAGATATTCTTTCTGTATTAATTTGAGTACGTAATTCCTCTAGAACTAATGGTAATCTTGCAGCACCGTTATATGTAGGGATTACCACAGTAAAATCAGTCATAATAATTTATATCCTATATTTAGTAATTCTATGTTTGAAATATATCCTATATTATGCTAATATAACAACAGTATATCTTCGTAAATTCATAATTTAATCTATAGTTTTCTAAGGAAAAATAAAGGTTTTGGGATTGTCGAGCGAGAAAATTTGACATTCTCCCGACCCCAAGACTATTGCTATGCTAGGGGTCTTTTGCCGACATGAAGTTTAAACAAAAAAGAAACCCTTCAAAATTTTCCAGAACTGAATTTTTAGGAGTCATTGATCATACTTATTTAAGATAGACTTATATAAAGTCCTTTTGAGATAAATTTGCTATGAGACAAGAAGTTGAAATCCTTGGCGATCGTCAGTCTTGAAATACTGATTTGACAAACAGTTTCTTACCTATTGGCTAAAAATATTATTCTTATAACCCCTTTAAAGATCCTGAATTTCAATAAATTTAATATATATACATACTAATTAAGCATCATCAGGAAAAAATAAATAAATCAATAAATAAATAGCCCTATCCTATAGTTGATGAGGACAGGGCTAAATTATTGGAGCATAGGAATAGTGATATCAACACTTATTCAAGTTAATACCAACTTCCTTGGCCATAGCTTGTATACCTTTGTGTTCCAAAGTTTTAATTGCTTTGGTAGATAATTTTAGCTTGACCCAACGATTACCTTGAGGCCACCACACTCTTTTCCACTGGAGATTTGCGTGCTGTAATTTGTGGGTACGAATGTGAGAGTGGGAAACTGCATAGCCATTATTAGCTTTCTTTCCAGTCAATTGACATTTACGACTCATTGTGTAATCCTAATTATTTGCTGACAATTTTTCTATTATATAGGGGAAACAAGGAGATAGAGAGATATAATAAATAAGTAAAGTATATGTAGGAATTCTTCTCAAAAATTTTACCATCCTACATCAAAGTTAATATGTTAGATCCAGGCTTCTGATGGAACCTTATGACTAGAAATTAATTCAAAATAATTTCTTATCATAAATTTATTACTACAAAACTTTTATGGAGTTTTGTAGTAATTATTTTGGTCACTTTTAGTTATACAATTTTTCAACCCTAAAAGAGTTAGTAAAATCTACATTGCACGTTCTGTTAACTTAGTTAAGACTTCATTAGACCGTTCGACAAAATCTTTCATACCTTCAGCATCAAAACCTTTTTGTGCCATTAAGGCTAAATCGTAAACATGATGACATATTTCTTTGGCTAATTCTGCTGATGGAGATTCCCCACTACCCTGAATAATACCACCTTGACCAATATTAGCAAGATTTTGAATTAATGGATGAGCTGTATTAACTAACAAAACGTGGTCTTCGGGAAATTCTGTTTTTTCCTGCTGTAACATAGCAGTCATATCCCGTAACCTTCGCATTGCTTCTGGTAATAATACCATTGCTGGTGGAGTAGCTTTAGCATCTTCTGATTTTAATGCCTGAGCTTTAATATTTACCTTTGGTTTATCGAGTGCTTTTTCAAATAACTCTTTAATTTGTTCACTGCGAGTTTTATTTGTTGTTGGGTCAACTATTTCTGATTGATTTTCTTTATCAATTAATGTTTCATCTAGATCGGAATCTACCCTAGAAAATTTAACATCTTGATATTCTCTTTCTAGGAAACTAATAAAGTGAGTATCGATGAAAGAATCGAGGAATAAAACTTCTAATCCTTGGTTTTTATGTAGTTCTACATAAGTTGCTTGGGAAGCAGGTTCGGTACAATAATAAACTCGATTTTCGTGACGTTCTTTATTACGTTCTAAATATTCTTTAAGAGTTGTGTAATAAAAACCTTTTTCGTCAGTATTTTTAGCTTCATAATTTTCTGGAGTTACTTCTTGCCAAACATCTTCTCCTTCTGCTTGTACTTCTACTGCTGGTTTAGCTTCAGTTTCAGTTGTTTCGCTTTGGTTTAGTTGAGCTGTAGTGCGGTAAATTACGATATCTTCTACTTGCTTTTTAAACTTATCGTCATTCAAAGCACCAAACTTAACAAATGTACCAACATCTTGCCAACCACTAATATATTTATCCCGTTCATCGCGATAAAGTTCTTTTAGGCGATCGCCTACTTTTTTAGCTATATAATCAGCTATTCTTCTGACAGTTCTATTACTTAATAGAGAACTCCGAGAAACATTGAGAGGAATATCTGTACTATCAATTACTCCTCGTAATGGCATTAAAAATTTAGGAATAATTTCTTCACAATGGTCGGTAACAAATACCTGATTACAGAACAGTTTAATATTGCCTTGAGTAACATCTACATCTGGCTTTAACTTGGGAAAATAAAGAATGCCATTAACAATAAAAGGATAATCAGTGTTGAGATGAACCCATAATAAAGGCTCTTCTTGAAAAGGATAAAGGTGACGATATAGTTCTAGATAGTCTTCTTGAGTTACATTTTGAGTAGATTCTCGCCAGATTGCTTTATGTTTATTAACTTCTTCACCCTCAAATTTTATGGGCACTGGCATAAAATCACAGTAAGTTTTAATTAACTGTTGAATGCGAGTAGATTCGAGATATTCTTTTTCTTCATCTTGGAGAGTTAAGGTAATAGTTGTACCTCGTTCTGTACGAGTAGAATCTGATATTTCAAATTCTGGAGAACCGTCACAACTCCAATGAATAGCTTCTGATCCTTCTTGATAGGAAAGGGTATCAATTTCTACCTTTTTTGCCACCATGAAAGAGGAGTAAAAACCCAAACCAAAGTGACCGATAATAGCGTCGTTTTCGCTGCCTTTATATTTTTCTATGAACTCTTCAGCACTGGAAAAAGCAACTTGATTAATGTATTTTTTAATCTCATCGCCAGTCATCCCAATACCATTATCGGTAATAGAAAGAGTTTGATTATCTTTGTCTATTTTGATTTCTATTTCTGGAGTGGTAATATCTCCACTATATTCACCAGTTCGAGCTACCATTTTTAGTTTCGCAATAGCATCTACACCATTAGATACTAATTCCCTTAAGAAAATTTCATGGTCAGTATAGAGAGATTTTTTGATAATTGGGAAGATATTTTCAGTATGGATACTGATTTTACCTTTTTCTAGTGTTGTACTCATAGTGTTTATCTATTTTATCTAGGTGAATATTTAGTAGAGTATTCAGGTAATTTTCTAGTGTTTAAATATCTTCAAAGATACTAAACTGTAATTTTTAGACTTATGGCCAATTCTGTTGGTAAGTCTTCAATACTATTTAATAATTGTGATTTATGGAGTCTTTTTTTTAAACAGGGATTGCACCAAATATCTGATTCGGATTTCACTACCTATGAAACTGTAATACAATACATAGTGATTTTAAAGGGTTAAATATTTTTATAGAGGTCTAAATCAATTAATTCTATATCTTAGAAAAATGTGAGATTATTAAGAAGTTAATTTGTGTATTCTATATTTGGAACTTGCTGCTTATATGAGATACTTAATTGAAAATCTAGACTGAGTAACATAGTTATCAAAAATACTTGGCAGATTGTTAGAAAAAATAATCTAAGATGAAAGTTTTTAAATTTGAAATATAGCAATATGATTTAAGTTATGAGATATTGAAGACTTTTAGGGAACAGGGAACAGAGAACAATAAAAAAATGGATATTATGAATATGATAAATGCTATATTCTATTATGTGTAAATAATCAACCATTAAACTGTTAATTATCTAGGAAAGACAGGGGAAAAAAATTTACAATTTTTGCATCTAATTTATTTTAAGTTGTTCTAATTTTTTTCTAATCAAAATATCAACTTCTTCAACTTCAGCAATTGATTTTGGAATATCAAAAGTCTCTCTTGGAGCTTCAGATGTAAATCGATCAACAAATATATGAAATGATGCTTTATCATTAGGATTAGCAATAACATAAGCTCTAAGTTGATCTTTATTCATGCTATTAAAATCTAGTTTAATTATAAAAATTTCCAAATACCATCGGCATATATTTCTATCTCTATATTATCTCCTGCCAAGATAAATAAATTACCTGTTCGTTCATCTAGATGAACAATAAAAATAGGAGTCAATGTATTAGTTAAAGATTGACAGAGTACGACACATCTAATGCTTTGTTCAGCAGTTGGCAAGTTGATTTACCTCTTTTTTTTCATTAACACTTTTGCCTAAGAATTTTGACTGGCGAGCTAGAAGCTCGCACTGTTATTTATTACCTTTTCACCAATTCCGCTTCCTCTTTTTTTCCAAACACCAAACTACCATCTACACAATCAATTACTACAATATCTCCACCAATAAATTTATTCTCTAAAATCAAATTTGCCAAAGGATTTTCTAATTCTCTTTGAATTGCCCGCTTTAAAGGTCGTGCTCCATAAACCGGGTCATATCCAACTTCAGCAATGTGATCTAATGTTGTAGCAGTCAACTTCAAACTAATTTTTTGCTCCCCTAATAATCGTTCAATTCTCTTCACTTGAATCTCCACAATTTGACGTAATTCACTCTTCCTTAAAGTGTGGAACAATATAATCTCATCTACCCTGTTTAAAAATTCTGGGCGGAAATGTTTTCTTAATCCTCCCATTACCCGCTTATACATTTCCTCATACTTAGAATCATCTCCCGCTACATCCAAAATATACTCACTACCAATATTACTGGTCATAACAATCACAGTATTACTAAAGTCAACTACCCTTCCTTGAGAATCAGTAATCCTACCATCATCTAATACCTGTAATAATACATTAAATACATCTGGGTGTGCCTTCTCCACTTCATCAAACAAAACCACAGAATAAGGATGTCGCCTAACTGCCTCCGATAACTGACCCCCTTGGTCATAACCTACATATCCAGGAGGGGCACCCACTAACCGAGAAACGGCGTGTTTCTCCATATATTCCGACATATCAATTCGTACTAAAGCATCATCCCGGTCAAATAGAAATCCTGCTAATGCCCGTGCTAACTCAGTTTTACCAACTCCAGTCGGACCTAAAAACATAAACGAACCAATTGGTCGTCCAGGGTCTTTCATTCCTGCTCTTGCCCTTCTAATAGCTGCTGCTACAGCTTCCACAGCTTCAGACTGACCAATTACTCTTTGATGTAGATGTTTTTCTAGTTGGAGTAATTTCTGACGTTCCGACTCCAATAAACGATTTACCGGAATACCCGTCCACTTAGCAACGATAGTGGCAATATCCGCATCTGTAACTTGTTCCCGGAGGAGGGAAGAACCTTTAGCTTGTACTTTTAATAACTCTGCTTCCTTAGCTTCACGATCACGATGTACAGTTTCTAGTTCCCCATATTTCAATTGAGCTGCTCTATTCAAATCATAAGCTCGTTCTGCTTGTTCTATTTGTACTTTTAATTTATCTTCTTCTGCTTTGAGAGAGTTAATAGCATTTAACAACTCTTTTTCCCCAGACCATTGAGAAGAAAATTTTTCCTGTTTTTTCTTTAAAATATTAATTTCATTAGTAATGCGTTGTAAAGCTGGAGATACTTTTACAGGTGAGGTAGCTTCAGCATTTTTATCTTTATTATTGCCTTGCAACTCTCCTTCAATAGAAAGTTTTTCCATTTCCAACTGCATTATCCGTCTATCAATAGCCTCTAACTCCACTGGTTTAGAAGTAATTTCCATTTTTAATTGAGCAGCAGCTTCATCTACCAAGTCGATCGCCTTATCTGGCAAAAAGCGGTCAGAAATATAACGGTTAGATAAGGTAGCAGCAGCAACCAAAGCTGCATCAGTAATTTTTACACCGTGGTGAGTTTCGTAACGGTCTTTCAACCCCCGCAAAATAGAAATAGTATCCTCAACGCTAGGTTGACCAACCTCTACTTTTTGAAACCGACGTTCCAGAGCAGCGTCTTTCTCTATATGTTTACGATATTCATCAATAGTTGTTGCACCAATACAACGGAGTTCCCCACGAGCAAGCATTGGTTTGAGCAAATTTCCCGCATCTACCCCCGAACCAGTACCACCACCCGAACCTGCACCAACAACTGTATGTAATTCGTCAATAAATAAAATAATTTGACCGTCCGAGTGGGTAACTTCCCGCAAAACCGATCTGAGACGTTCTTCAAATTCCCCTCTAAACTTTGCCCCGGCAATGAGACTACCCATGTCAAGACTAATAAGTTGCCGTTCTTTGAGAGACTCTGGCACATCCCCATTAACAATACGTTGAGCTAAACCTTCGGCGATCGCCGTCTTACCCACCCCTGGTTCCCCAATCAGAACAGGATTATTTTTTGTCCGACGAGATAGACAACTAACCACCCGCCGAATTTCTTCATCTCTGCCAATAACCGGGTCAAGTTTGCCTGCCTTAGCTAATTCTGTCAGGTCACGCCCATATTTTTCCAAAGCATCGTAAGAAGCTTCTGGGTTTTGGTCTTCGACTTTGCTACTACCTCGAACTGCTTTAATAGTTGCCTCTAGTTCTTCAAATTCAATTTGTGGAGTAGTTTGGGGGCGTTCAAAACCAGGGCGAGTTGGTAGTTGGGGAGTACCACCACCAATAAGTTTATTACCGAGACGTTTATCTTGGTGAAAGGCAACTAGGAGATGTTCAACGGCAATAAATTTATCTTCCCATTTTTCTTTCGCTTCATCTGCCAAGTCTAGAAAAATTTCCAGACCTTGGCCTAGGTAGAGATGTTCTATACTACCAACTTTAGGTTGGCGTTTAGCAAAGGCGTCTATTTGTTGCAGGAGGCGTTCTGGTTCTATACCAGCACGATTTAAAATTTTATTTGCTGTGCCTTGTTGTTCTAGGAGGGCAATAATTAAGTGTTCTACTTCTAGTTGTTGGTTTTGGTAGCGTTTAGCAACATCTTGGGATTTCACTATAGCATCCCAGGCTTGTTCTGTAAATTTGCTTGGGTCAGTTGGCTGCATGGATAATGGATAATGGATAATGGATAATGGATAATGGATAATGGATAATGACCTCGTTGATTAATTATCAATTGTCCATCGGTAGTTAAATAAAATTATAGTTATATAGTAGTTTTAACCTTGCTGTAGCTTAGTTTAACCCTTCTTTTTTTAGAAAAGGAAGAAGTGAAGATATATTGTGGGTCTAACTTCAGACTGCATTTATCTCTTCAATAAGTCTATGATTTTGCAAAATTATGACAAAAGTTCATAGATGTTAATTTTATATTTTTCCAGCCAAAATATTTACCACAAATTAATCCTCCCTTAGTTTTTCAGATTAAATAAAGATAGCCAAAAACATCATTTAGGGTTGAGTTGATTAATAATTATTTATTATCAAAATAATTGGTTAATTTCTCCCACCTTTTGGGGGGAAATGTCTTTGGAGGGTTACTCACGCATCCCCATTACAAAAACAACTTCTGACTTCCTTAACTTCTTCTCTTCTCCCTCTTCTGTAATTTATTAATTAGCAGTAGCTGCAACTTCTTTTTCTGAAGTGCTACTGCGAGTGCTTAACTCAATTAGCTCTACTTTATATCCATTTGGGTCTTCCACAAAAGCAATAACTGTGGAACCATGTTTCATTGGCCCTGGTTCCCTAGTAACTTTGCCTCCTTGTGCTTTGATTTGTTCGCAAGTGCCATAAATATCATCAACTCCCAAAGCAATATGGCCATAAGCGTTGCCCAAATCGTATTTATCGGTACCCCAGTTATAGGTCAGTTCTAATACTGTATGGTCTGACTCATCGCCATAACCAACGAAGGCCAGAGTAAATTCACCACCAGGATAGTCTTTCTGGCGTAGTAATTTCATGCCGAGGACATCGCAGTAGAATTTGAGGGATTCTTCTAAGTTACCGACTCGTAGCATGGTGTGTAATAGTCGCATGGTCTACTCCTTATTCCTTGACTATATCTATACTCTTTATTTTGAGGCAATTTAGTCAATATGGGGAGTAGATGTTATCTTACTTATTCTGTTTTTTTCCTTCTAGAGCCTAATTTTCTTTTGCCAGATTTACTTTGTCGGATTTAATATAGCTATCCAATCGTTACTTGTAAAAATTTTTATAATAATCAATTTAAGCTGAAAATGTTTAGAATTATGACTCCTGTCTGGGAAATGGCCAGTCTCCCATACTACCAAAATATTACAATTTAAATAGGATCACTTTATTTAAATCTCTTAAAAATATAAGTTAATTAATTTTACTATTTTACTCAATTGATATTTTACTAAACTTACCAATTAGTAAAATATCAATCAATATTTTTATCGTTTTATTTCAAAAATTTTGGTGACTGATGTTTTCTAATCGAGACTTTTCTTGAGCTAAAGTATTTTCAATTTTTTTGATTCCTTCTAATGATATTAATGGCTTACATTGTTTGACTAAATTTTCCCATTTTAATAAGGTTTGAATTGAATTTGAATCTTCAATCTTTTTTATATAAAACTGTGCCCAAAATTTAGGTACATACTTTTGCTTTCTAGTTTTTATACGCTTGCGCCATTTAGCAAAATCAGCTTTTCTTGGTTGCTCTACTCCTAAAATTGGTGGCATATCAGCATAACTGACAAATCTACTTTTACTTTTTCCTACAACATGAATTACATATCGCCAACAGTTTATTTTGTAGATATTGTCTGATTTAATTCCTAAATGAAATGCTAAAGCATCTCTAGTTACAAATCTATTCAATGGATGAGTAGTAGTAGACTTATTTTTTATAGACTTTTTCATAAAATCTACCTTAAGGTTAAATATATTATTGTGGCCGAAGTTGTTGGTTTATTTATTTATAGTTTTATATTAAATAATACTTGGCTATTTTGTCAACATAGAAAAGTAGGCTAATTTTTTTATAGAAAAAAATGAATAGTTAAGTTCCTATAAGGGGATAGAGTGTGGACAATATCGAAACTAAGTGAAAGATTTTATTTTCCGAGATACACTGCTACGCAAAAGTAAAACGTCACAGATGACGTTTGCGTAGCATGACATTACCTAAGAAATTTAAGACCTAGAAGGCTAACTCATAACTGATATTGGTGCAGACTTCCTACAAGGTCTAACTATAGATGTAAAATTTTGTCAAAAATCAGAATATTGTTTAGGAAAATGTAAAAATAGATACATAAATAAAAATACTTTTTGTCGATAAAGATAAATTTACAACAGGGTCTGAGGATATGAAACTAAATAATAATTATCCAAATAATCGACAAGACCTTCCCACTATTAATACGATTTTTGGGGAAGAGGTGGAGAAATATACAGGACAACATAGGAATCAAGGATGGGATTATCCTTACCCTAGACATATTCCCATACATGGGCATTCTCCTAAAAAGATGTTTTGTACTGTCAACTATTCCTTAGGTAAGGAGAAGCAAACTGTTACTTTTCTTCAAGCAAAAAATAATGTAGCTCAGGTTCACAAAATAAATTTATGTGATATTTTGGAACGCCGATGTTTAATAGCTAAGGCTAAAGGAGACGAAAAGTTATTGTCTTTATTAAAAGATGAATGGCAGTATATATCTTGTGGATAGATTCAATCATTAATAATTAGCAATTAATAATTACATCTTCTTGAAAAGAAGAGGATTAGTTAAAAGAAAATTTTTTCTTCTCTTGGTCGATTGGATATGGCGAGGGGACTTCGCCATCCCATCCTAACGAACTGCTCCGCAAACAACCGCTTTTTTCTCCTTTAAAGGAGAGGCTTTAAAACTTTATTTTTCGTTAAAAGTATTGTCGAAGTTATCCCAGAATAATCTTAAATATTATCTCCAGCATGATAGGAACTACGAACTAAAGGGCCAGAACGAACATGAGAAAATCCCATTTGTTTAGCGATCGCCCCTAGCTGGTCAAATTCTTCTGGTGTCCAATATTTTTGCACAGGCAAATGTGCTAGGGAAGGTCGCATATACTGGCCTAAAGTTATGCGATCGCATCCTACTCTTATCAAATCTGCCATTGCTTCTATTACTTCAGTTTCTGTTTCTCCATGTCCCAGCATTAACCCGGATTTAGTGGGAATATTCGTATTTAACTCCTTAACAATCTGCAATACATCAAGCGATCGCTCATACTTTGCTCCACGACGGACAGGGCCTTGTAAACGCCTTACCGTTTCAATATTGTGGTTATAACAAGCAGGTTCAGCATTGACAACTACTTCGATCCGTCTTCTTTGTCTTTCAGCTAAAGAAAGAGATAACTTCTCAACACCCACTCCATCCTGACCACCCCAAAAATCAGCAGTCAAGACCTCAATTTTCGCCTCTGGGTTACGCTTTCTAATAGCCGTCATTGTTGCCACAAACCAACTAGCACCACCATCTGGCAAATCATCCCTAGCCACAGAAGTCAGTACCACATATTCTAAACCCAACAATTCCACTGCTTCAGCTACTTTTTCTGGTTCCTCTGGGTCTAAGGGCATTGGAGCGTGACCCTTATCTACTTGACAAAATGCACAAGATCTGGTGCAAGTAGGACCCATCAACAAAAAAGTAGCAGTTTTTTGGGCATAACATTCACCTCTATTAGGACAGCGACCTTCCTCACATATAGTATGGAGCTGACGCTGCTTGATAATTTTCTGTACAGTAGAAATATCACTAGCTTTTCCCAAAGAAGGCCGCAGCCACTTTGGCATATTCTGGATTTGGGCTTTCATATTTAGTTGATTGACCATTTTTTTGTAGCCTTGAAATTCTGCGGACGTTACGCTTGGACTATAATCAGAGATAACCAAGCCTCACCACTTAGGTTTCCTGCTTCTCGCGCACCTGCCTCTAAGGCCATTTCCTCTTTCTGCTCTTGCGGTAGCTCTACAGAATGTTAATCTTAGCCCAGGAGCCTGATGAATAATAACACATTATTCTAATTCTGAGAAGGACAACATTAATTTGTATCCCCTAATGACGCTCTACTAGACATCTCCAATAATAAAAAATCAAATCAATTATCGTAGATAAATCATCAATTATTTCCCGTTACTCCCTACTCGCTCTTTTCTGGAGATGTCTACTGAAAGAGAGTGCAGGTCTTTGAGCAAGTTTATGATTAAAAATTAACGATAATATATAGCAATTCTATTTAGGTTGTAATATTTTGGTGGCAGTTAGGAGTTAGGAGTCATAGGGGCGATTTCGTTCCGAATGCTGTCGCAAACGCGTAATTAGGAGCATGACAAACGGAAATTGCCCGTACAGGAGTCAGAATTTTCAAGGTTTTCAGCCCAAATTAACTATTATTGAAACTGTCACGACCAATGCGCGGATTGCTATAACAGTGACCAGAGTGGTTAAGAGATTATCACTCATCTCAAATTTAGTTCGTGCTGGGAATTTAACTTCTGACTTCTCAATTATGACTTCTGACTTCAACTATAACTTTCTGGGTTTCTATATTTACAACAGGTGAATATTAAAGCCAAGATTTAGCTATACTTATGGCTGACTATAAGAATATAGATAAGATTAATTTGAAAACACCAACTCATCACTGGAGGTGCTAGTCGTGGCAGGACACAAAATTTTAGTTATTGATGATAGTAAAGTAATTAGAGTAAGAGTCCAAGAAATGCTTCCCCAAGGAAACTTTACTGTTATAGAAGCAAAGGACGGCCAAGAGGGACTGAAATTTATTGTTAAGGAACGTCCTAACTTAATTATGTTGGATTTTTTGCTGCCTAAAGTTACTGGTTGGGAGGTGTTCCAAAAAATTCAATCCGATTCCAAGTTAAAAAAGATTCCTTTAGTTCTCATGTCAGGTCGAAAAGAAGAGGTAACGGATAAAATTCCTGAACCTTTTGATAAACATTATTTTGCTTTTCTAGAAAAACCTTTTGAGAAAAAAGAATTAACTGCGGCTATTAAATCTGCCTTTGATTTGGCCAAAAAACGTCCTGCTGACCTGCAAGCAGAAGTTGCTCCTTCGGGTGGTGGTTCTAACGAGATTCAAAAGTTACAAGCTCAAGTTAAGAAAATGGAAGCTGAAATTGCGGCATTGAAAAAACAAATGACTCAACTTGTGACTATTGTAAAACAAAAGTTGAAGTAGTGGAATTAGACATTAAGTATTGCTTATTGATTACTCTAATCTTTTTTTTTCAGTAATATTTACAGCCTATTCCATACTTGAAAAACTATTTAAAAAGCTAGTGCCAGTATACTTCATAAACCACCAAATGTGCTGTATTTATTTTGGGCATTATTTATCTTGACATACTCCCAATCATCACAATTGGGAGACAAAACACTCTACTGATGTAATGTCTGGCAAATTAACTATCATAGTAGAGACCTTATATAGAAGGTCTCTAATCTATTTCTTTTTTATCTATTTTTTAATTTTTTATAAATGATTTAGGGTTGCTATAATTTCGTATCAAGTCTTCTAATTACGCGCACAGATCCCTATCTTTTTATTAACAGGAATTAGGCATGAGGCATGAAAAAACTACAATTTGAGACTGCTTCGCTGTGGGTCACAATCACAGAAAATACCTTCTAAGTCCTCATTAAGTGCAGTTTCCATACTCAGAAGTCGAGTTTATTTATAAATCAATCAAATATTTATGGTCTGCTCCGACCTAACCGGACTTCTCTACCTCAGGTATAGCAGTACGTCCAACTTAAAAGTTAAAAGTAATCTCTCCATGAGTTTTCGCTGCCCAAATGCTCTGCAAAAAAAATTTACCAATGTCCGTGCCCTAAATGCGTAGTACTATATATTTTCTTAAGTCCAGATTGATCTATTAAATGCTATAAGAGATTTATTATGGTTGTTTAAGCTGAAACGATATGAGTACTCTTACTCAAATAGGTAGGATTCAAGTCAACTCAGATTGATGTTACAGTAATTGTTTAACCCTACTCCTTCTCCTGAGTCAAAGAAAAATAAATTATGGTACTAGATTCAGAATTTATCGCTCAACTTAAAACTTTTACCCCTCGACTACTGAATTTACTCGCAGGTTTTTATCAAGTTGAAGTGTTAGTAGTGGGAGATTTAACCCTGGATGAATTTATGACTGGTCAAGTTGAGCGCATTTCTCGTGAAGCACCAGTATTAATTCTGCGTCACGAAACTACGGAGCGAGTACCTGGGGGTGGAGCCAATGCGGTTTATAATTTTGCTAAGTTGGGTGCTAAAGTTAAGGTTGTTGGTTTGTTAGGAAAAGACGATCAAGGTATTGCACTGCGTCATATTTTTGAAACTGCTGGAGTTGATACTACTGGAATTTTAGTTGACTCTAACCGCCCTACCGTGACTAAAACTAGAATCTCAGGTCATGCTCGTCAGTCTGTAACTCAACAAATTGTTAGGATAGATCGGAAATCTGATGATTTGCCAGAATTTGATTTGCAACTGCAACTAGCGGAGTGTATTCAGCGAGAAGTTGGTACAGTAGATGCAGTAGTTTGTTCCGACTATGGAGATGGTGTTCTAACAGCACCAGTTTTAGAAGCAGTTAGATCTCATTCTCAAAGAACTATTGTAGATACTCAGAAAGATTTACAACGTTACAAGGGTGCAACTCTATTTACTCCTAATCTTCCTGAAGCGGAGAAAGCTGTGGGATATGCAATTACTAATTTTGATACTCTTTATCAGGCAGGGTGTGACTTGTTACAGTTAACAGATGCAGAGCAAATTTTAATTACTCGTGGTGAGGAAGGAATGAGTTTGTTTGATCGCATAAATAGTTCAAGTGCTAGTTTAAATGCACCCTCACCTTCTTTTACTATTTCTGATACTGGTGATGCTAAAATATATTGTTGGCATATTCCTGCTTTTAACCGGACTGATGTTTTTGATGTTACTGGTGCTGGTGATACAGTTGTAGCTGCTTTAACTTTAGCTTTGGGTGCTGGTGCTTCTACTTGGGAAGCTGTAGTTTTGGGAAATTTGGCTGCTAGTCTGGTGGTGCGTAAATTTGGAACAGCAACTACAACAGTCGATGAACTTAGAAATGCTTTGGAAGCATTGGTTAGTTAGGTGTAGGAGCAAATATAGCGAAGAGACAAACCTGATATTTCTCTCAACTACTAAACTGGTATCAAATCTGAATAATATCATGTGCCCCCTCCGGGGGAGCTACGCTAACGCATAATCACTTATAATAAAGTATATGGTTTGTAGTAGGGCTTCAGCCCTATCTACAGTTGGGGCTGAAGCCCTACTACGAACTGTAATTATAATAACTATTTAACCGCAATTCGTAGCTCCCCCGAAGGGGGCACATAATATAATTACTATACCCAAGTCGTCAACAACTAGAATGGAAGGAAGCAATCTCTCACCACCCCCGAGATTGCTCCCTTTTGCTCACTACCGACGAGTTTTCAAACTGATTATATATTTAGGTCAACTTTTTGCACCTACAAAGTTCTTCAACAAAATAACTACAGTATTACCTCAGCTATTAAAATTACCTCAGCTATTAAACTTGTTCTTTTCGTTTAACAACTAATCCTAACCCACCAACAGCTAGAATACTAAAAATAGTTCCAGGCTCAGGAACTGAAGTTAAAGTCTCAGTAATAGTCGCTACAGAATCTTCATAAGTGTAACCTCCTGCTAATCCCAATTGACCGGCAAAAGTGATTTCTGAGGCATTTCTGTCTAGAATATATCTGGGAGCATCAGCAGCAATACCAAAATCAATTGATAAATTCCAATCTGAGGGCGAAGAAAGGTCAAAACTAATATAAGGGCTTGGACCAAGACCAAAAGGTAGGGATGTGGGCAAAGTTGAATCAGGGTCTAAATCTAAACCCACTCCATCAACGCTAATTTGCCAATCTTCTAGAGTTCCATCTTCTGAGAAAAGGACAAAACCTGAATAGTCGCTATTGCCAGGTGTGGTATCTTCGAGTAGGGGGCTAACTCCAATTAGGCTAAAATTCCCTTCAAACTGTTGTCTGATTAACTGAGCATTAGCTGCAGGTGAAAAAAAGAAGCTGACAACAGATATTCCTAGAGCTACTTGGATAGGTAGCTTTTGTAATAAAGTTTTAATCATTGTTTATACAATCTTAATTTATTAGGTTTTCTTGAAAAAAGATTAGTTGAGATTCTTCAACTGTGCAACACATCTATAATTTTGATGTATAATATAAGATTTAATTATTTAAAGATATATATTTAACTCAAAGTACTTCTTTATCTGAGTTATAAGCTAAGAATTAAAAATGAATTATTTTCCTGAAGAACTCTATAATAACTTACCTTGTGGATATCATTTCCTAGATAAAAATGGGATCTTTATTGGCATTAATGATACTGAACTCCAAATGTTGGGATACAGCCGAGAAGAAGTTTTAGGGCACAAATTTTCCGACTTTATTACTCCTGAAAGCTTACCAACATTTCAGAATAATTTCCCAATTTTGAAACAGGGAGGTTGGGTTAACGATCTTGAATTTCAAATGCGCTGTAAAGATAGCTCTATTCTGCCCATAAGTTTGAGTGCAACAGCTATTGAAGACGAAGTAGGGAACTACCTAATGAGTCAGTCAGTAGTTATTAATATTAATAAACGTAAACAAGCAGAATTAACCTTAAGTGAGTCAGAAGCAAAATATCGTAAGTTATTCAATTCAATTGACCAAGGGGTGATTTTCTCCGACGTGATTTTTGACAAAAATGACCACCTTGTTGACATTCTTTATGTAGAGGCAAATACTACTGCTAGGAAGATGAATGGCCAACAACTCCCTGGTCGATGGACGAGTGATATCATTCCCGATTTTGAACATGATTGGTTTGAAGTCTTTGCTCATGTTGCTCTTACTGGTGAAGCGGTTCGCATGGAATTACCCGATGCCCACCTTAACACCTGCTACGAATTCTACATCTTTAGACCGGACAACGATCGCAAAAAAAGAGTAGTATTGATTTACAAAGATATCACAGAACGCAAGCAAGTAGAACAAGAACGGGAGCGCTTTCTCGCAATTGGTTTGGATTTACAAGTGATAGTAGGTAATAAAGGATATTTCTATTGGGTTAGCCAAACTTGTGAGCAAATACTTGGCTGGACAGCTGAGGAAATGATCTCCTGTCCATGGACTGAGTTTATTCACCCTGAAGATATCAAGGCAACTATCACAGAAGCCGCAGATTTGTTTGCGGGCAAGATAACTCTCAACTTTGAAAACCGCTATCGACACAAAAATGGTTTCTACCGCTGGTTGTTGTGGAGAGCATCCCCATACCCTAAAGAGCAAATATTATATGGTACTGCTGTTGATATTACTGAGCGCAAAGAAGCAGAATTAAGACTTCAGCAGCAAATAGCAAGACAGCATCTGATCGCTGAAATTACTGAAGCAATGTACCAAAGCTTTGATATTGAGAAAATATTACAATTTGCTGTCGAAGGATTGCGACAGTTACTACAAACTGAACGGGTAATTATCTTTCGCTTTGATCCAGACTGGTCAGGTATAGTAGTTGCTGAATCGGTTGTTTCTGGTTGGACTTCTATTTTGAAGTCAAGGATTACCGATCCCTGTTTTACGGAAGATTATGTTGAACCCTATCGCCAGGGTCGAGTATATATGAATAGCGATTTTATTAGTTCTGATGTTGAGTCATGCTACAAAGAACTAATGGCGAACTTCCAGGTAAGAGCGACTTTAGTGGTGCCTATATTAGAAAGAGAAAATTTGTGGGGTTTAGCGATCGCTCATCATTGTTCCGCT
Organism: Dapis purpurea BLCC-M126; assembly: GCF_050015975.1. Classification (NCBI taxonomy): domain Bacteria; kingdom Bacillati; phylum Cyanobacteriota; class Cyanophyceae; order Oscillatoriales; family Microcoleaceae; genus Dapis; species Dapis purpurea. The sequence goes on from NZ_JBNHER010000119.1 coordinate 41,946, forward strand.
CCTCGACAATGGCAAACTGAAGAAGTTGAACTACTGCAACAATTAGCAACCCAGTTGGGGATTGCTATTCAAAAGTCGGAACTATATCAAAAAAATGCTGAACAAGCAGCTTTAATCGATATTGCTAGCGATGCAATTTTTGTTCGCGATTTGTCGAACAGAATTTTATTCTGGAGTCAGGGAGCAGAACGCTTGTATGGTTGGAAGGCAGAAGAGGTTATAAATCAAGTAGTCCAGGAGTTATTTCATGGAGAGTCTTTAGCTCAACTGGAGACTGCTCTGAAGATTACACTTGAGCAAGGTAATTGGAATGGAGAACTCAGACAACTTACGAAGAAGAGTCAGGAAATCATCGTGGAAAGTCGCTGGACATTAATGCGCGACCAACAGGGTAATCCCCTATCAATTCTGATGGTTAATACCGATATTACTGAGAAAAAAGAATTAAGCCAGCAACTACTACACGCTCAACGTTTAGAAAACATAGGAACTTTAGCGGGAGGAATTGCCCACGACCTCAATAATATTTTGACTCCTATTTTGGGCTTTGCTCAACTTTTGCCATTAAAGATTCCTAATTTAGATGAATCAAGTTTGAAACTTCTGAAAATAATTAGAAACAATGCCCAGCGGGGTGCTGATATCATTAAACAAGTGTTGCTGTTCTCACGGGAAATTGAATCGCAATGGGAATTAGTAAACTTAGCTCAAGTGTTAGAGGAAGTTGTCAACTTAATCAGAAGAACTTTTCCCAAATTAATTGTTATTGAAAGTTATATTTCACCTGAATTGTGGCTAGTTCAAGGAGATTCTACTCAACTACATCAGGTATTAATGAATCTCTGTGTTAATGCCCGAGATGCTATGCCAGATGGTGGCAAGTTAGTCATCTCTGCTGAAAATCTGAGTTTAGATCGGCAATATTCTTGCACAAATTTAAATATAGAAGTTGGCAATTACATTTTAATTACCCTAACTGATACGGGAATAGGTATTCCTCCAGAGATAATCGACCGCATTTTTGATCCTTTTTTTACTACTAAAAAACCAGGTCAAGGGACAGGATTAGGTTTGTCTACGGTCATAGGTATTGTCAAAAATCATGGTGGTACTATTCAGGTTAAGAGCGATCGCCGTTCTGGCACTCAATTTAAGATTTATCTGCCTGCATCAACAGAAATAGCAGCAACTGAAACTATAACTGTGGAGACTGTACCTTGGGGGCAAAGAGAATTGATTTTAGTTGTTGATGATGAAACTCCAATTAGAGAAATTACCAAAGCTACTTTAGAAACTCACAACTACCGAGTTATTACCGCTAATGATGGTATTGATGCAATCGCTGTTTATGCCCAACATATTGAGGAGATTGAGGTAGTGTTGATGGATATAATCATGCCCGAAATGGATGGTTTGACTGCCATGCGTGCCTTGAAAAAAATTAATCCCAATGTCAAGCTAATTGTTACCAGTGGACTAGCAACACAAGAGAAGATTTCCGCAGCAAAATTAATTGGGACTAAATCTTTTTTGCCCAAACCCTACACAGCAGAAAAGTTATTGTTGAATTTGAATGAAGTTATCGCTGACGATTAAGCAATTGAAAAGTTTTACGTTTACTGTTAGAAAAAATATTTATTAAATTAAGTTTCTGTTGTTATCCCAGGCGAGATCAATGTTTGTTATAAATGGTATATTTAAGCAAGAAGTAAGAACGAAGAAGGAATTAATTAAAAAAAAAAGGGGAAAATGATAGATATAGCTGTCTAAAATGAATTAGATCGGCTCTTGTTAAGGATGCACTTTTTGTATCATTCTTATATGAAGAAAAACTCCCTCATCCCTATCTTACCGAATAATTAATAATTATTAATTAAATAATTCAGCTTTATTAGCCTCCCCTTTCAAGGGGAAAAAGCGGTCATTATAAAATCTCAAAAAAAAGTGTACTTTTTTCTACAAGAAATGGCTCAAAACTTCTCCCAGCTTTCATATTTTTAAGGTTTTTTGATCCACTTTTACATCAAAGGTAAAAAACATACCCAAGTCATTTCTCCTAAACTCCCTACACTACAACAGCATAATTAGGGTTTGCGCTCAAAAGTTTTATGGGTAAGGGTAGGAGACAGGAGATAGGAGACAGGAGAAATGGGAATTATAGGGGAGGTACTCGAAAAATTATTCCTCAATTTTTCTGCCATAATCATCTCATGCATACTAACTTTTTGCAGCTCTATCCACCAAAAAGCTGTTACTTTTTTCAACTAAAAAATGCTCAAGTCTTTATCTGTCAATACTTTCATGATTAATCAGCAAGCCCTAATTATAAAAAACATACTCTTGTAAGCTCCTTCCCATTCTCTATTGCCTTATTTCTGATTCCAGTGTTTTGCTAATCAACCAAGGCATGAATCAGAATATCTGTAAGAGATTGTTGCTTAATTTCATACCATAATTTTGTATCTACAATATCACATTTTGCACCAGCATCAACAAGATTATCATCAAGGTAAGTTAGATATTCTTTTGTAGTTGGGTCTTCTCCTATCTGTAAAAAACTAATTCCTAATTCATAACTATTTTCTGTACCTGGAATCAAATCAATTTTTTCAGTGGCATTCATAATTAGATCGATCAGAAATTCTTGCTCGTTAGATATTTTGTCTACTAATACTAAGATAGTATCTCCATTTTTAGTTTGCTTTGCATCTCTGCGCTGAAAATAGTCATCAAGAGCATCTTGTAAACTACTTACTAAATCCATTTTTTCGGGAGGATTTTTGAGTTGAAATAGTTGGGCTAATTTTATGACTTCTGTATTGCTATGCTTGATAAAAGGACTAGATGCAAAGTAAACTGTAATTCCATCATGATCTAATAATTGACAATGTTTTGCTAAATTAATTATTTTTATTTGCGCTGCTACCCAATGTTCATAATACTGATAGGAAGAAGACCAGCTTTCAGGGCTTCTGGCAAAAATAAATGTGTAGTCTCTATTTTTCAGTAATGAATTGTTATCAGACATATACTTTCTACCTAGAATTTTAGTCAGGAACAATTAGTCTTTTGTACTATTATCAAAATAGTAGCAACCTGAATTGATATATGTCTATTAAATTAATCTGAAATTACATAAAATTTTGATTTGAACAGAAATTAAACTTATTTTAACAAAGTTTGATAGTCATACAATCTTATAGCAAAATTAGCCGTTACCTAGTTATAGTTAGGTATTAATACTGTTGCTGCATAGCGATTTGGAGATAGGTATTTTTCTGCTAAATTTAGTAATTCTTTTGGCTGAAATTCGGCTATTTTTTGTGGATAAGTTACTGCTAGCTCTGGGTTAGCTATAGTAAAATAATAGCCATAAAGACCTGCTAACTGTCCTGGACTTTCAGTGGAAAACGCATAATCATTACATAATAAACGTTTACACCGAGCTAGTTCTACCTCAGAAATATTCAAAGTAAATAACTCATTGAGGCGATCGCAAATCCTCCCTTCTACTTCTGGAATATCTTTTGGTTCTAGCATAGTGCTAATTGTAAACAAACTTGAGTCTTGCTGTAAGGAGAAATTACTACCAATTCCTTGTACTAAACCTAAATCTTCTCGTAATTCTCTGACTAATCTAGAAGTTCTTCCCTCTGCCAACAGCACTGACAGCAAATCTAAGCCATAAGCGTCATCTAATTGTTCTACTCCTGGTCCGATCCAAGCCATTGTCAGGCGACTTTGTTCTAATCTTGGTAAATGTATTTCCTGACGACGAACTTCAGTTATTAATGCTTCTCCTTCTATTTCTACTTGCGGACAATCAGAACATTTTGGCGAAAATTTTTCAAAGGCTGTACTAACTAATTCTATGACTTGTGTTTGCTCTACTCCCCCAACAACTACCACTGCCATATTTTCTGGTTGATAGTGATAACGGTGGAAACAACGCATTTCATGCACTTCTCGCTCTCTCAACAGTGCTTCCTTCCCCATCACTGAACGTCCGTAAGGATGATCTTGGTAAACATTTTCCATTAATGCTTGAAAACCTACGTCATCTGGAGTGTCTTGTGATTGGCGAATTTCTTCAAGTACAACTTCTCGTTCTCTGGCAAATTCTGATTCTGGTATGGAAGCTCGCAATAACAATTCTGCCAGTGCGGGTACTATTTCTTCTATATATTTAGCTGCAGTGGTAATAAAAAAGTGAGCATAGTCATGGCTAGTAGCTGCATTTGTTATTCCACCACGGTTTTCAATTATTCGATCAAATATACCGGGACCTAATTTTTCTGTTCCCTTAAAAATCATGTGTTCTAGGAAATGAGCCATACCTGACCAGCGATCGGGTTCTTGCCTAGCGCCTGCCCTTACCCACACATCTACAACCACTACTGGAGTGGCTGGAACATACTGATGAATAACTGTTAGACCATTATCTAGCTTTACTATATGAGCTGGACATTTAGGACTAGAAGTTGCTATAGACAATTGTTTTAGTAAAAAAATTTAGTCTAGTTTCTCCATATATATTTTAAAGCTTTCTCATGGGGCAATTTGTTAAATTTAATACTAATATTATGTCTCTTTAAATACCTACTGGACTGTTTCATCTTATAGCAGTTTTCATTAATATAGAGTACAGAGATTTGGGTTGAAAGGAAGAAGGAAGAAGGAAGAAGGAAGAAGGAAGAAATTTTGTAGTCTACCTTTGTGAAAACCGCTATAAATGTTGCATTAGAAAATGAGGGGATGGGGTGATGGGGTGATGGGGTGATTATGAGAAAAGCGCTTTGCACTATTTTAGGTGAAACAATCCACTACAATAAAAATTTTACGGAACAGGAAATACGTCGTAGGGAGTAGGAGAAAACCTGAACAATTGCTGATTATATCATGTCCGGATAATTAGTGATCAAAAAAACTTTCTTATTTTTATACTTTCTTTCTGCTCTCTTCCCTCCTGACTCCTGACTCCTGACTCCTCCCTCATTTATTTATAACTATTCAACCGGACATGATATGACTGAGTGCTGAAAGCTGAAAGGTTGAAAAAAAGCGTAGTCAAATCTCAAATAATGATTGACTACGCTAAAAATTTAATTTTTAAGTTAAACCTCAGTTTTTATCCTGAGTTCTGGTATTATCCAAATACTAAATAAATCTGGATATTATATACGAATATTACCAATGTTCACACCAGGAACATCAACACCACCAAATGTGCTGATGAAGATTGGTCCACCAGGATTATCAGAAGGAACAGTTTGATTAAATATTGCTGCCTGCTCTGGGTTTAGGTCTTGCCGAATTGTATAACTAGCATCTGCTAAGTTTGAGAAGCCATAGTTACCATTGGCATCACTAGCAACAAATATTTCATCAGCATCTCGAACAGAGTTGTTATTCTGATCGAAATAAACAACAATACCACCAATACCCGGTTCACCTGCATCTATGAAACCGTTGCCATTGAGGTCTTCAAAAGTTACCCCACTAATACTACCAATACCTGTAGATGGTGGTGGTGTTATACCTGGAGTAGTGCTATTACCAAAGTTGACAAAGTTAGCATCATCTCCTGCAAATAGTGTGACAGTTGGGTCTTGAGTAGTTTGGAATAGACCTGGTGGTGGCACCTGTCGAACTGTATAAGTACCAGGTGGTAAATCTGTAAAGTCGTATACTCCCAAGGAATCTGTAACCGTCTCACGTTCCTGATTGTCAAGGATTAAATTACCGTTGCGGTCAAGGAATACGGTAACACCAGGAATACCATTCTCTCCTGGATCTATTAGACCATCACCATTAATATCGTTGAAAACAATACCACCGAGATCTACAACAGGAAGCACCGCAGGTGGGAGATTTGTTGGATCGTTGGCAAAGTTAATAAAGTCAGCGTTATCACCTGCTGCCAGACTGATTATTACAGGTTGTGGAGCTGTAGAGTCCGTGAAACCAGGTAGTGGTTCCTGACGAACAATATAAGTTCCTGGATCGATATTAGGGATTTCATAGCGACCAAATTGGTCAGTGAAAGCAAATCGTTCGTCATCATCTCGCTCCCCATTTTCGTTAGCATCTATGTAGATAGTAGCATTAGGCAATTGAAGTTCACCTGGATCTGCTTGACCATCGCCGTTATCATCTACAAATGCAATACCAGAAATATTAGCACGGCCAGCAGGAGGAAGTACCGGAGACTGACCAAAATCAATTACGAGGTTAGAATTCTCAAACTGGTCAACAGTAATTGTCAGATCCGTTGGAGTTGTAGCAATAAAGCCTTGTGAAGTTGCAGTTGGATCGTTTGGATCTGTAATAACATCTCGTGGAATCAGTCGTAATGTGTAAGTACCTGGTAGAAGACCAACAATTGCATAGTCTCCGTTAGTATCTGTGAAGGCATTAGGCTCAATAAATGAGTTATCAAGAACACCATTTTCGTTCAGATCGACATAGATACGGAAACCAGGAACACCTCTTTCTACAAATTCATCAGGGTCAAGGATTCCATTACCATTAGCATCGTTAAAGTCTTGGATACCATTACTGTTAAAGTCTTCAAAGACATTTCCAGTAATTAGAGTTTGCGGTTGATTCCCAAAGTTATAAACGGTACTGAGACCATCACCAACAGTTATCAAAGCTGTTGGAGTTGTTTGAATGAAACCTATGCGATCAATAATTTGTAGAAGCTGATAAGAACCTGAATCTACATCAGACACATCTAGACCAAAAGTACCACCAGGACCACTAATTTGATTTGGTTCAAAGCCTTGTATCTGACCATCTGCTTTTGTGTCTAGGAAGACTTCAACACCAGGTAAACCAACTTCCCCTAATAGAGGTTCAAATAGTCCGTTACCGTTGTTGTCAGCAAATACAATACCACTAACAGTATCTTCCTCTGGTGATGTAACGTTAACACCTACATCAATATCAAATAAACTTTGACCAAATGGAAGGTTAATTGGATTTGGTGAGATATTGGGATCTTCTGGTGGTGGCACCTCACCAACAAAAACAGTAATAATTGGGTGAGTCGCAGTTAGGAATAAGTTTTCTTGGAGAACAACATCAACTGTGTAATTACCAGGGGTTACACCATTAAATGTATAACGACCATCAGGATCTGTGAAGGTTTCAGGCTCGTCTAGATCGAGTATACCATCGCCATCTAAGTCTTCGCCTTCATTTAGTACCCCGTCACCGTTGAGGTCTTCGCTGCGATCCAGTTCTCCATCGCCATCTATATCTAGGAAAACTTGAGCTGTAGGAATACCTGCTTCAGTGAAGACTAAACCATCAAGTATACCATTACCGTTGAGGTCTTCACCTGGATCTAATATCCCATCACCATTTAGGTCTTCAGCGCTATTGATAAAGTCCCGAATTCCATTGTTATTCTCATCAGTGAAGATGAAACCACTAATACTTGTGTTCGGGTCAAAGATACTGGTATCACCAAAGTTATAGACAACAGTCTGACCAGGAACAACGGGAACTAAAGGAGTAGGAGTAGTATTAATAAAACCAGGAGGTGGTGTTTCTAATACTCTGAAGTTTCCTGGAGGTAATGTAAACCGATATTCCCCATTAGGATCTGTTCTGGTAACAGGTTCATTAGCTTCTGGGAAACCATTACGATTAAGGTCTACAAAAATTTCGACATCTATGAGTCTTGGTTCGTCAGGACCTGCTAAACCGTCTGCATTGCGATCATCAAATTTAACGCCAGTAATTGTACCTCGGGCATCTGTATCTATAGGGGGAATTACAGGAGGTATTCCTGGATCACTAGGTTGGTTTCCAATATTGACGAAATCAATATTGTCACCCTCAGCTAAGTTAATTATTGGATCAGGAGTAATTTGGGTGAAACCTGCTTGCTGAACTTCTCTGACTGGATAAGTATCAGATGGTAAATCGTCAAAGCTATAGCGACCATCTGCATCAGTAATAGATGTTGGTTCACCCGTGTCTAGAACTCTGTTGTCATTAAGGTCGAGATAAATAGTGAATCCAGGAAGACCAGGTTCATCAGGATCTATTGCATTGTTAGCATTGATATCACTAAATTTAGTACCAGCAATTCGGCCTGTTCCTGTTACTTGACTAGCAGTTATTATGGCATCATTTGTTGCTGTTGTCACAATTTCATTACCGGCATTCTGATTAATATCACCAGTAGCAATATTTGTGACAGTATCAGCACTATCTGTTGCTTCTGAAGTTGTTTCTGCTTCTGGCGCTGGCTCTGGAGTTGGTTCTGGTTCTGTAGGTGTTTCTGGTTCTGTAGGTGTTTCTGGTTCTGTAGGTGTTTCTGGTTCTGTAGGTGTT
>NZ_JBNHER010000119.1:50394-58661 GCF_050015975.1 Dapis purpurea BLCC-M126
TCTGGCACTGTAGGTGTTTCTGCTTCAGGACCATCAGGACCTTCTGGGGCAGGTGGAGCAATTACAGCATTACCAACATTCAATACAATAGGCGGATCGCCTTGTAGAACATTAATCGGTTGAGTTATCGTAATTTCCTGATCTGGAGTAGTTTTCACAAAACCCGCTTGAGGTATTTCGCGTAAAAAGTAAGTTCCTATTGGAGGATTATTAAAGCTAAAGTCACCATTAACATTTGATATTGAAGCTGGTTCTTCAGGATCTAGTATATTGTCTCCATCAAGGTCTAAATAGAGAGTGAAGTTAGCTAAACCTGGTTCTCCTGGGTCCAAGATTCCATTGGAATTAAAATCATTAAATTTATTACCAATTAAATCACCGCGAAGCAAAGGACTATCAGGAGCTTGACCTATGTTAACAAAGTTAGCATCTTCACCACTGGTAACAACAATTACTGGATCTGCTGTTGTTTGAATAAAACCAGGTTGAGGTACTACTCTGACAACATATTCATCTGGAGGTAGAGTATTAAAGCTGTAGAAACCTCGATCGCTAGTAATTCTGAAAGGTTCTTCTGGGTCAAAGATACCATTTTGATTAAGGTCTAGATAAACAGTGGAGTTAGATAAACCAATATCTCCTGGATCGATGGCACCATTAGAATTATTATCTAAGAAAACCAGACCTGAGATAGCGTTGATTTCAGCATTACCAAAGTTAACGCCTGATAAAGTACCCCCATCAGGTACATCAACAGTCTGAAACTGACTTGTTAAATTAAATCCTAGTTGTTCTTCTGCTTCCCCAATAGTTATCCGGGTTGCTGGGAGATTAGCTAAGAAGTAACTACCATTCTGACTAGTGATATCAAATGGTTCACCAACATCTAGAATCTCATTGCTATTGAGATCTGCATAGATAGTAAAGTTGGGTAGACCAGGTTCATCAAAATCAAAAATACCATTAGCGTTGATATCTAAGTATTTAACACCTTCAACATTACCTGTACCACCAGGAACAATTAAACCAATATCTTCAACTACATTTGGTATGTCTTCTTCTGTACCGGTGAAAATAATTACTGGGTTAGGAGTTGTTCGAGCAACATCTAGTTCCCGAATCACATCAACATTAAATAGACCAGGTGTAACTTCTATAAATGAGTAAGAACCAAATTCATCAGTTACACTAATAACTTCGCCTTCATCGAGAATGCCATTTCTGTTACCATCAAGAAATACTTCGCTGCCGGAAATTCCTGGTTCATTAGAATCACGAAAACCATCAATATCTAGGTCTTCAAATAATACACCACTAATGTTGCCTATTCCTGGGCCAGTTGTAGCGTTACCAAATGGAAAATCTGAAACAGTAGGTTGTTCTGGACTGAGACTCACAAGTACAGGGTCTGGGATAGTTTGAACGAAACCTGGTTGCTGAATTTCCCGAATAGTGTAAGTTGCATTTAAGGGTAGGTTACTAAAACTAAAGCTACCATCACTCCCACTAATTGATGAGGGTTCACCAGGATCTAACTGATTATTATTATTTTGGTCTAAGTATATGGTAAATCCAGGTAATGGTGGTTCTGCGGGGTCGCGAAAACCATTACGGTTAAAGTCATTGTATTTTACGCCAAAAATGCTACCAAGGCCAGGTGGTGGTGGTGGAACAGGGCCACCTACTGTACTACCAAAGTTGATCCTGATATCTCTGACCATATCAGCATTGACTACGGGGACAACGATTGGTTCTGGAGCCGTTGAAACAGTACCAGCAGGGGGAATTTGTCTAAGTGGATATTCACCATCTAGTAATCCTAAGAAGCTATAGGCACCATCTGGACGACTAACTGAGAATAATTCATTGGGATTTTGCAGACCATCATTATTTTGATCCACAAATACTGTAACACCGGGTATTGTTTGGTCTTCTGAATCAAAGACCCCATCACCATCTACATCATTAAATGTGACACCTACTATATTACCAGCCCCGCCAAGTTGCGAGGCTTCTCTTATATGATCACTCACGTTCTAACTCCTCCACCAAAAAATCTATAGTTAATAGTGATTTGTATTTAACTAATGGCTAAAAACCACTAAATCAAGAATACAGATATACATTAAATCAATATGATGCTTATCACCCATGACGAGTAAAGCTAAAGCGCAGACGCTGAGGATTATATCAGGTTGATAAGAATGTGACAATTAGATTGGAAAATATACTAGAATAATTTAATCTTAAGGCCATAAGCAAAATTTAACTATTAAATCTAGTAATATTAAGCACCCACCCATTAAGAGGGGGGTGCTATCTGGTGTCGGGACGTTGCTTATCCCTGACAAGTTCCAATTCCAGAGAAAATTTATTCTATTTACTGAAACTGTAGAAAATAGCTAGACTTTGAAATTGGAAATATCAACTCAAAAGTATTTTCTCTGCCTAATGTTTTTTAGCTGATTACCTACAACCTATTTTTACTAAGTAAGTGAGCATAAATAAACGGAATATTCAAAGGCGGGTTTTGGGATTTAGATCGTCCTTAAGTTAAGGCTTTCGGTTCAACCCGCCCCTACAATTTTTTTAACGTTTAATTAGACCTAACTTACTTACTTAGGTTAAAATTTTGACCTAAAATTAGTAGGCATCTTGTAGTTCGTAGAATTCTGGGGAAATATAATCCTTACGCAACGGCCAACCTACCCAGTCTTCCGGCATCAAAATTCGTTTGAGATTAGGATGTCCTTCGTAGACAATGCCGTACATATCATAAGATTCCCGCTCTTGGAAATCTGCTGACTTCCAAATCCAATAAACGGAAGGAACTCTAGGATCGTCTCTGGGGATAAATACTTTTACCCGTACTTCTTCTGGTTGATCTACATCATCACTGACTTTGACCAAGTGATACATACTTACTAAGTCTTCTCCAGGTCCTGCATCATAAGCACATTGACACTGTAGATAGTTAAAGCCATAAGCATACAAAGCTGTGGATAGGGGAATTAAGAAATCCCTGTCAACTTTGATAATTTCTACTCCCAGATGATCGGGTTCTAAGAATTGATGCTCAAAACCATTCTCTGCCAGCCATTGTGAAACTTTACCTGCTTCAATTACTGGAGCTTCTTCTGATTCAGCCACGACTTACCTCCTCTTTTTGTGCAGCTTGCAATGCAGGTGGTACTGGCATACCTATTGCTTCTGTTAGCTCTTTTGGTGGTGCTTGACGGTCAGATGTCTGTAGATATTGACCATTCAGAATAGGTTCAACTACTTTCATATTGTGCTTAACACTGTAGTAACGATGAGCTTGCAGAAGTTTACCCCGTTCTTGCAAGGATTCATTAGCCACTTTTTTCCTCAGCTTGATGACAGCATCAATAATTGCTTCTGGACGTGGTGGACAACCAGGTATGTACACATCTACTGGGATTAATTTGTCTACCCCGCGAACCGCTGTTGGTGAGTCCATGCTAAACATACCGCCTGTAATTGTACAAGCACCCATGGCAATGACATATTTAGGTTCTGGCATTTGCTCATAAAGACGTACTAAGGTCGGAGCATACTTCATGGTGATTGTACCAGCAGTAATTAGTAAGTCTGCTTGTCGAGGACTAGACCGTGGTACTAAGCCAAAGCGGTCAAAGTCAAATCTGGAGCCGATGAGAGCTGCAAATTCAATGAAGCAACAAGCTGTACCATACAAAAGAGGCCATAAACTAGAAAGTCTAGCCCAGTTGTAAAGATCGTCAACTGTAGTTAAAACTACATTTTCTGAAAGTTCTTGAGTAACTTCGGGGGGTTGCTCAATCGGATTAATAATTTTTGGGTTTTGATTAGGACTTAAGACCATTCCAAAGCTCCTTTGCGCCATGCGTACACTAGAGCAATCACTAAGATTGCGATGAAAATTAGGGCTTCTATAAAGGCGAGGAGTCCCAACTGATGAAAGGCTACTGCCCAGGGATATAGAAATACTGTCTCTACATCAAAGATGACAAAGACAAGAGCGAACATATAGTAACGGATATTGAACTGTATCCAGGCTCCACCAATTGGTTCTACACCTGATTCATAGGTGCTGACTCGCTCTGGACCGCGAGTTTTTGGCCGCAGTAGCTTAGATGCAGTTAAGGCAAGGATTGGTACTAGGCTGCTAATTATTAGGAAACCTAGAAAATACTCGTAACCACTAAGAACAAACACAATTAACCTACATTTTCTAAATAACTAGGACTCTTAGTCTGTGAACATTATAGAGACCATAAGAGTTATTCTACTGCTAGCCCATATAATAAGTCAAAAGTCTTAATTTAACAGTCAAAAGTTAAAAGTCAGAACTAACCAATTAATTCTAAATAGTCATCATAAATTTTCGGTTAAGTGGACTACTAGCCAGTTGCCTCCTAGAAGGAAGGAAAATTTATATATGCTGAATGTAAGGGCGCTGCAAATGTCCGATCAAAGAGCAATCTGAATTGGTTTATCCCGGACAGACGTTTAGGCATCTTTGGTTATGCCATTAAGGGTTAAATTTGCCGGACTAAATTCGTGTCAAATTTGTTACCTCTTAAGAATCCACAGGCATTTTTCCCGTGGAGTGTCAAATTCTGTAATAATAATTAAAGATATTTTCATAATCGCTGATTCAATCCCTTGGAACTATGAGCGAGGAAACAACCCAGGCCAACACACAGGATGAGGCCAACACACAGGAACAGGATCGATATGAATGTCGAGCCTGTGGCTACGTATACGAACCCAATAAGGGAAGTTCTACAGGAAAAATTCCGCCGGGAACTGCTTTTTCAGATTTGCCTTCAGTTTGGCGCTGTCCTGTTTGTGGAGCGTCTCAAGTCCAATTTATAAATGTTGGACCAATTGAAGGGCCTTCAGGATTTAAAGAAAACCTTGGCTATGGTTTTGGTGTCAATACTCTCACACCCAGCCAGAAAAATATTCTAATTTTTGGTGGATTAGCCTTGGGATTCTTGTTTTTCCTTAGCTTATATGGTTTACGATAAGATGGCCATAAGGCTAATTACTGATTAAATGTGATGCACTCAATAGTAAAATTCTGGAAACAAGTTTTCATAATACTAGCAGCAGTTATACTTTGTAGCGGTTGCAAAAATGCTTTTTTACCACCGATGAGTTACAATCCCTGGGAGGTAATTCAACTACCAACTGAGGTTACGTTGTTTGATATCGGATTTACAGATAATCTTAACCATGGTTGGATTGTGGGTGGTGATACAACTCTTCTTGAAACTACTGATGGTGGTAAAACTTGGCAACCTAAAAGTATTGATTTAGAAGAAAAAGTCCGCTTGACATCAGTAAGTTTTAATGGTGATGAAGGGTGGATTGTTGGACAACCTTCTTCACTTTTGCATACTGATGATGGAGGAGAGTCTTGGAGTCCAATTCCTCTAAGTTCTAAACTACCTGGTGCTCCTAATACAATTATCGCTCTCGGGCCAAATTCTGCGGAAATGACGACTGATGTAGGAGCTATCTACCGAACTCAAGATGGAGGACAAAATTGGCGTGCTCAAGTAGAGGATGCTGTGGGAGTAGTAAGAAACATTTCTCGTTCCTCTAATGGTAAATATATTGCTGTTTCGGCAAAAGGCAATTTTTATTCTACTTGGGAACCAGGGCAAAAATCTTGGACTCCTCATAACCGTCAGAACTCTCGCCGTTTGGAAAATATGGGGTTTGGTGATGATGGTCGTTTGTGGTTATTGGCGCGTGGAGGTCAACTGCGGTTTAGCGATCCGGAAAACCTAGAAGAGTGGGGAGAAGCTATTACTCCTGAGTATGCTACAAGTTGGGGTCTTTTAGATTTGGCTTATAGAACTCCTGATGAAATTTGGGTTTCTGGCGGTAGTGGTAATTTACTTCGCAGTACCGATGGAGGTCAGACTTGGGAAAAAGACAGTGATGTAGAGAATGTTCCTGAAAATTTCTACAATATTGTATTTATAAATTCAGAAACAGGTTTTATTCTCGGTCAAAGAGGAACTATGCTCAAATATAATAGTTCAGAGGTTTCAGAGGCAGTTTAAACAGAGAAGCTATCCATAGGACTACCCGCAAGTCAGAAGTTGGAAAGTCATTCCTGATGATCTTTTGATAATTTATCAATAAACTAAGCAAGAAACTAGGTTTTATTCCCCTGATGATTTGTTTGTTGCACTCACGAAATTGAGTTTATCAACTCGGTTTCTGCATAAGTCCTAAAGATGTGATTTCTCTGTGTTTTTTGATTTGCTGAAAATCAATCTGAATGTGTTAAAATTGATCCCGTCTGGCTAAAATATAAAAATGACAGATGTAAAGAAGACAAAAAGTTAGTCTATCTTTACTCTGAAGAAAGACAAAAAACTCATCCCATTTATTACTATGGCATGAGCAATTTAGAAAAGTTTTAAGACTATCATATATAAATGATGGTTTAAGATTATTTGGGAGGAAAAAATTAGATGGCTGGTGGCAGTACAGGTGAACGTCCATTTGGAGACATTATCACAAGCATTCGTTATTGGGTAATTCATAGTATCACTATTCCGGCTCTGTTTGTTGCAGGTTGGCTATTTGTTAGTACCGGGTTAGCTTATGATGTTTTCGGTACACCTCGACCTAATGAGTATTACACTCAACAAAGACAAGAATTACCAATTTTATCAGACCGTTTTGAAGGTAAACAACAAATTGACGAATTTATCAAATAGATAAAAAATTAGGAGATTAAAATAATGACTAGCCAAAATCCAAATCAACCAGTTAGCTATCCAATTTTTACAGTTAGATGGTTAGCAGTTCATACTCTTGGTGTGCCTACAGTTTTCTTTTTAGGTGCGATTGCCGCTATGCAGTTTATTCAAAGATAGGAGCACAAGATAATGCCTTTAGATCGTAGTTCTAATCCTAATAAGCAACCAGTAGAATTAAACCGTACTTCTCTCTACCTTGGTCTGCTCTTAGTTTTTGTTCTTGGTATTCTGTTTTCTAGTTATTTCTTTAACTAATTTGGAAAACGGAATCAAGCAATTTCTACCTATACAAGTTATGCTATTTGGGTAATGTATAGGTAGTAGAATCAACTAAAAAGTTAACAAGTAAATTGTTTACAAATTTCTTTGAAATAGTAGTTACTTTTGAAATAATGAGGTGAAATATTATGATGTCTGAACCAGGAAGAATTCCTTTATGGTTAGTTGCTCTTGTAGCAGGAACTGGTGTACTTGTAGTTGTAAGTCTTTTCTTCTACGGTGCTTATGTTGGTGTAGGTTCTTCTTTATAAGAAAAAGTGAAAGTTTGAGTTAGTTAATACTCAGATTTTAGGATTTAGTTTTCTGATATTTTATTGAATAATTCTACTCTCAAAAGAGTGGAATTATTTTTTTGTGTTGTATTACTGGGGGATTCTAATTAAGTAGTAAATTTTAATTTACGCATTGGCGGAGCCTAGCGGCAGCTATATCGCTAGCCAAATAGTGAATATAAATTGTCCACTTAGGTGATTCTAATAATATTAGAAAAAATGGTCGAAAAAGGAGTAAACAAAATTATCAATTTAAGAATTGTGGTCGCCAAGAAAATTGAATATTATTTTGAACTGGGTTATTCAAAAAAAGTCAAAGAGCAATGTTTAACTATGTACCTTAATGGCAAAGGATTTAGCACCCATTGAGTGATATCAAATCCGGTTGAATACTTATTATATGGTTGGGGAGATGGGGGGATGGGGAGATGCAGACAAACCCGTAAACACTCTCCGGTGGGGAATTTAGCGATATATCTATTAAAGTAATTGAAAAAATTATAAACACATATCCTATGACCAGATTCTATGTGCAATTAACCGGATTTGATATGAATTACTATAGCCAATCATAATATAGTTATTCGGATTGTCAAACAAGCAGCTAATCAATTACCAGAAGATCATCAAAATTCTAGAAGGCCACAGGTGGGTCAACCCTCTGGAGTTACAAATATTTATCGGTAAAAAAAACAAGGTTTGGGTCTGGACAGCTTTAGATAAGGATTACTCTGAGATTTGAGAATATGTAATAGGGGATTATGTGCAGAAACATTTAAAAAATTATGGGAAAAAATCAAGGATTGGAACTGATAAATTAAGTTTTTGTTTGTAGTTGGGCTTTAGCCACTACAATATCCATCTGTTGAGCTATTGCTTGCTAAAGGTCAAAAACATAGACTATCTTAGACAAATATATACAAAA
>NZ_JBNHER010000120.1:0-1401 GCF_050015975.1 Dapis purpurea BLCC-M126
TACTCATTACTCCTACAACAGTTTTGTGGTCTACTCAACTGAAAAGCGCTGTAAACCACAATATTTCGGTAATGTTTTTGGTGTGGTGTAGTTTTATTGCCTCTTTAGCAAAATTGCGTGAGAGGTTGATTTGGTGTGGCGATCGAGCGTTGACCTATTGAGGAAAGGAAAAGAAGCAGAAAAATAAATGACTTTGGGTATTTTTCCAGAGCAATTAAGTTTGAGATTCTATGAATACTGAATATAATTACCTAATCAGCAACGCCAAAAAAGTTAAAACAGAAACAGAATTAGACAAGAATAATCTGTTGAAAAGAATATCTATTTAGACAGGTTTGGGATGTTTGAAATGCTGATTGTAGGGATTTTTGCTGGAACAGTTAAGAGCGATCGCCATGGTTGAGACCGTATGTTATATCATATCCGGTTGAATACTTACACTTTGGAGTCAGGAAAGCAGAGGGCAGAAGGCAGAAGGTAGAAGGGAAGAAAAGGCTAGAAGGGAAAAAGTTTTTTTATCACTAATTATTTCGGACATGGTATTATGTGGCGGATTTGACAGGCGATCATACTAAAAGTGAAGGAATAGCGGATTAAAAAAAATCAGAAAAAGAGCATCGGAAACGTCTTTATTAGGACAGGACTTACGCATGAACACTATTGGTAGTGGAATGACACAGCTAAAACTATGCAACGGAGTTGTGCGTTAGCTAAACGTCCCTACCTCCCTCATTTTATAAATTTGTTTAGGTGAATCAAATGAATAGTACAAACAAAATTTTCGATCAAACTTCTATTCTGGTTTTTATTGATGCCGGAGTTGACAACTATCTACAATTGCTTGATAGTGTGGTTCCTGCAGCTAAAACTTTTCTTGTCCATACTGCCACTGATGGTATCCAACAAATAGACCAAATTTTACAACAATATCCAGGACAAAAAACCGTTCATATTATCTCCCACGGTGGCCCTGGTTGTCTGTACCTGGGAAATACTCAATTGAGTTTAGATACTCTCGAACATTATGCACCCCAACTGCAACAGTGGGATATTGATTATCTCCTGCTTTATGGTTGTCATGTAGCTGCGGGAGATGCAGGAGAAGAGTTTCTCAGTAAGTTGCGGGGTTTGACTCGAGCAGATATTGCTGCTTGTAAGTCTCTGACAGGGACAGCATTTAAAGGTTGTAACTGGGAGTTAGAAGTTAAAGTAGGTGCAGTAGAGTTTGCTGCTGCTTTTTCTTCTGAAGTAATAGCGACTGATGAGGGACTTTTAGGCGTAATTACCAGAGATTGAAGCCAACAACTCCATTGCCAACGCTCAAGTTATCGATCCTGCAAGTTTTTGTTTACAGCGGTTTTCATATTAATAAACCACAATGATACTGACTCCTTACTCCTT
>NZ_JBNHER010000121.1:0-6690 GCF_050015975.1 Dapis purpurea BLCC-M126
CGATCGCTACTTAGTATAACCTTGGACGGAAAAGATACCAAATGGGTTCTATATATTGACTATTCAAAATTCCTCTGCTAGAACAAAGGCATAAATTAATAGTATCTTTATTTGTAGCTAATGTAGAGATGATTAAACAACTCAAAAATTCTGACAATGACCCCATTAATGTCGATTTCTTCACACCAGAAGTAGTAAAATTAAAGGGTAAAATTGGTATGACCTTGGCTCCAGGTAAGAAAAATTTTGGGATGCACTTGGATTGGGATCGGGATTTGAATAAAGACTTATTAAGACTACATTTAGACTATGAGACAGATATACTAATAACACTTCTAGAAGAACATGAATTAGAAGATATACAAATTTCTAACCTGGGAAAAGTAGCAGAAGCACAAGGAATTAAAAGTATCAGATTTCCTATTAAAGATAGAAGTATTCCTACTTCAATAGATGACTTTATCAATCTAATTAATAATATTTTGAAAGTAATAAAGGAAGGACAAACAGTAGTAATTCATTGTAAGGCAGGATTGGGGCGTACCGGAACAGTTGCTGCTTGTTGTTTAGTAGCTTTAGGTTATTCCCCAGACAAGGCGATAACTACAGTCAGACAAACCAGACAACATACAATCGAAACTAAACAACAAGAAAATTTTGTTTTCCAATTTTCTGAAGAATTAACTTCAGAAAAACTACCAGTTTCAGCACTTTGATAAATTGGTTGATTTTATATATTTTGGGGAGGGATAATTCAGTCTGATACCAGTTAATTTTGACAATAAATAAGGTCTCAAGCCTCATACTTCAGCCAGAGTTACTGATAACTGATAACTGATAACTGATAACTGAAATACTGCCCTCCCAATTCTACATCCTGAAAAAATCAACAATAATTTTCAAATATTTATTGTTATTTGTAGATGCTAATAATCCTGAATTTAATATTACTAGATTTGCTTAATTATGGTTGTTTTAATAATTCTGCCCTGATACAACCTTTTTCCCATTTCCAGTTAGGTAGAGATTTTTGGGGAAGAAAAATTGCCCAGATTGAACCTTCAGGACTTTTATAAAAACCTGTAATTTCAGCTTCTACCTCACTACTCCACGGTGCTGATACTAAAATTTTATCTCCCGAACTAAAAACTTTTCCGTTAGCATTAATCGCTTGTTGAATAGATTCTTTTAACTTTGGTTTAGCTGGTTTTCTAGGTCTTTGTGGTTTACTCGGTTGATTTGTACCTTCTGTTCTTGATAAGGTGCTTTTTACTGGAGTAGGTTTTTCTAGTTTGGACTCAGTTTTTTCGCGCAGCGTCTCCTTAGCAGAATTAGGTTCAATTGTCTGTTTTGGTCTAACAGGTCTGTTTATTGCTATTATTTCGTGACTCATCCACTTAACTCCCTATACCTGATTTTAGCTATGTTTCTATCTATGATAGCACTACTGAAATTTGGCTTTTGTGTTTGGTGACCTAAATCATTATTTAGGCTTCCATATTAAACTTTTGACCAGAATAAATTTATGTTCTAGAGTAACAAATTTCCCAGAATTAATTATTAAGGGTTATTGTTAGAGACTGTTAATCAAAAAAATATTAAGACAGTCAGAAGACTCAATCCTAGTGAATGACAGCGGATAGCTTTCACCTAGGGTGAGCAAGGGTCCATATTCTCACTTGTTCATCTCAACGACAGCTAAAACCAACTCTAAATAAGGATTTAACTTTCATTTAATAAACTGTTTCTTAGACTTCTAACTTTCCGTGTTTGAATCAGGAAATTTTCTTGATTGAGATTATTTTTACTTGATTTTTACTTTATCAATATGAATCTAAAATCTTAATAATTAAGCTATTACCAGTCAGCTTTTTCTGTGGAATTATACCCAAATAGCAATAGGAAATCAGGGTTAGGGAAAAATGAATAGGTAAGCATTCAACTAGCTGGCAATCAACTCTCAATTTTTTGATTAATTAAGTAAGGATTTGTTTAATACCATTTATAAAAAGTAATGCTAAACTTGGAAAGTGCCAAAATAATAATCAAAACAACAAATTTTATTAAAAACTTATATCAGGCCAATAAATAGTATTGAGAAATATAAAATCCAAGTATAGCAAAGTTTTTGAGGATTGATATAATAACACTTATATTAGCTAACTAGCTTTTATTTATACTAAAAATTATCGTAAATATATCAATAATATTTTTTAATTTAAGATAATAAGTTAGTAATTATAATAAGTGCTGAAGTTCGCAGTTACAACCCTGGAGGCAAGCTAAAAGCTGACCGCTATGTGCGCATAATTCCGCAGGAAATACTTACATGAATATTTTATTAGTATTTTCCCTAACACCTACTATCTAATATCCCTAATGAATATCAAATATTTAAGCTAATGACTAATAGCTGGCTACTCAATAGTTACCTAAAACCTTTTATCTGGTGAGGGATTAATTAAAGACACTTTAACAATTTTACTTTTTGCCTATTCACAGAACAATATTAAGGCTTAAAATTATTTTCTCAAATAAAATAATTTTCAAAATATATATACTGTACCTTGGAGCAAATCATCTACTACTGATAAAATACTCACAGCCTTACCAATTTAATACTTTTGACTTTTAAATTATAACTTTTCTGGAGAACAGTACTAATTTTTTTCATCTTGATTTTTTGCTATTTTAATAATCTTAGATGTCAAAGGTGAGTAAATTGTTTTATCCCATAGGATAGGTTGCTAAAATTAATTAGAAAATTGGGAGAGACACGGGAAGAGGGAATAGTTTATCCTCAAATCTCATACCTCATACCTAACTTAAGGCTGTCAATTTATTTACGCCCAACTACTTAATTAAAACTCTGCCTTCAAGAGCAAGGTTTTATAGATAAAAAAAAGGTCTACTATGATGATTGAAAATATTTTAGATGGACGCTATAAAATTATTAAAATTATTGAATCAGGAGAATTTGGCCATACTTATCTTGCCCAAGATATTCGTCGTCCTGGAGAAGCACAATGTTTTGTTAAACATTTACAGCCAAATACTTATGACCAAAGATTTCTCGAAATCATTCGCCGTAGATTTCAACAAGAAGCAAAAATATTAGAAAAGCTATCTCAACACAATCAAATTCCTAAACTCCTTGCTTACTTTGAAGAAAATCAAGAATTTTATTTAGTTCAATCTTTTATTCCTGGTCAATCTCTAGATAATGAAATATTGCCTGGTAAAGCTCTATCCGAAATCCCAATAATTAGAATTCTCAGAGAAGTATTAGAAATTTTAGGATTTGTGCATGAAAATAATGTAATTCATCGAGATATTAAACCTGCTAATTTAATTAGAAGAAAATCAGATGATAAATTAGTTTTAATTGATTTTGGAGCTGTTAAAGAAATTAACATTGCTCAACAAAATCAGACAGCAAGGATTGGTACGATGGAATATATGCCAATTGAACAATTTGAATATAACCCACAATTAAATAGTGATATTTATGCTTTAGGAATGATGGGAATTCAGGCAATTACAGGATTACCTAGTAGTGAATTATCTAAACTAAAAAATCAGGAAAATGGTAATAAAAGAGAAATATTTTGGCGACACCTAACAAATTGTTCTACAGCTCTAGCAGATATTTTAGATAAGATGGTGCGCTATGATTATCGCGAACGTTATCAGTCAGTAGCAGAAGTTATAGCGGATTTAAAAGAAATTAACAATAATCCAAATCCAACTATAGATAAAAGGCAAATTTATCTGGAAGAGGTTGTTCGTCGGTCTAGTTATCGAGGAGATATTTCTATTGTGGGGAGGGGCATTTTAGATGAACTGCGAGAGAGTTTAGAACTATCACAAGAAGAAACAGAAATAATTGAGGATGAAATATTAAATCCTTACCGTAAATATCAGGAGAAAGGAGAAAGATACGAACAAACATTACGGGCTGCAATTCAACAAGAATATCCCTTTAGCAATGAAACTCGTGAAGAGTTAGAACGTCTACAACAAATTTTAGGACTTACTCAAGAGGATATAAAGTTAATAGAAGAAAGAGTAGTTCCTAAATCTCTACTTATAAAAGCAAAAAAAGTATTGATTAATAACTCTCAAAAATCCTCTATTAACGGGTGGTTGATTTTAGGAATTATCGCTATTATCATTGCAGTAATATTTGCTATTAATAGATATATTAAATTTCAAAATTATAATAAAATTCTGCAACAGCAAGCTTTAGAAACAAAACAAAAAGAAGCGGCACAATTAAATCTATTGAAAAATTTATATGCAGAGCGAAATTATGAAAACTGCATTAATCAAACAAATCTAATTAGTGAAAAATCTAATATTTTTGCCGAAGTTCAGGATATTTTACAAAAATGTCAACAAGGTAAAAATTGGCAGAATTATCAAGTAGAAGATTTATCTCAATATTCGGCTGCTGTAGGTACTGTTGTATTTAGTCCAGATGGAAAAATGCTAGCTACTGGTAGTAGAGAGACAACGATAAAAATTTTAGAAATACCTACAGGAAAAGTTCTTAACACATTTCCTGGGGATAATTCTCCTATTTGGTCAGTTGCTTTTAATAGTGATGCTACTCAATTAGTTGCAGGTACTTATGATTGGAGAGTAATTGTCTGGAATTTGGCAACAGGAGAACCATTTCGGGTTTTTGAACATCGAGCACCTATTTGGTCAGTTGCTATGAATCCTGATAATGAAACAATTGCTAGTTCTAGTGGAGATAAAACAGTCAAAGTTTGGGATTTAAATACTGGTTTCTTAATTTTTAATTTCCCCGATCACTCAGATGTAATTTATTCTATTGCTATTAGCTCTGATGGCAGAAAATTGGTTAGCGGTAGTGCAGACCAAACTATCAAAATCGAAGATTTAGATACAGGAGAATTAATTAATACATTAACTGGACATCAAGGAGTTATTAGGTCTGTTAAGATTAGTCCTGATGGGGAAAAAATAGTTAGTGGTAGTTATGATACTACGGTTAAAATTTGGGATTTAAAAACAGGAAAATTAATCAAAACTCTTTCTGGTCATACTGCTGAAGTTGTCTCGGTTGATATTAGTCGAGATGGTCAGTATATTGCTAGTGGTAGTAAGGATAATAGTATTAATATATGGGATTTAGAAACAGGAGAATTGGTCAATACTTTAACCGGACATACAGATGAAATTTATACAGTTAGTTTTAGTCCTGATGGTAATAGTATTGCTAGTGGTAGTAAAGACAGAACTATTAAACTTTGGCGACGATAGTAAGAAATAATTAATAATTAATAATTGATAATTTATAATTTATAATTACCTCTATTTTTACTCTAGAAACGTCATATCATGCCAGGATACAGTTATAGTTGTCTTATAATTGGTATTTTTATATAGAAAGAGATAATCCGCAAGTAGCAGCAAGATTATTTCAAGTGGCTGATTTTGTGGGAGATACTTGTAAGGCGATCGCTTCTCGCGTGCGGGGGCCAGAAATGTAGTCCAGGTTGTTGGAGGGGCTTCGTCTTCAGAGTGTTTTGATTACTGATGGTAAGGGTCCAATTAATCTTTTTAGTACGGCTAATGGGTTGATTAATCCAATAATGCCACAAATAAATTCTGATTCTTGATTTGTTGAAAATTTTTTGAAAGCAAGGGTTAGGAGGGAATTTTTTTTACTAGAAAACTATTGTCTATTTGGGCAAGTCTCTACTTTTTTCCCTCTTCCGTATTCCCTGTTTCTTTGTAAGTATTTCTTTGCCGGAATGCTCTGCAAACAACAATTAGCGGTCAGGTCTCATGTTTATTAATAAATGAAGTAAGCATTGTTGAATACTTTTGAAGTTATCAAGGAAACTTTTAATTCATATTTATAATTAGATGAAATCTATCAATGCTAACTTCTGCTTTCAAGGCTATACTCATTGGTTATAATGGAGCTGAAAGCTAAAATATTATGGCTGAATACTTACTTTTATTTTTAAATTGTGGCTGAATTATTCAGACTAATTTGATACACCATAACTGCTACAGCAGCAATACCAGTTAAAATCATTAACCCCGCAGGCATCATTTTACGGGTTTTAACTAAACGGATAATGAATGTAATTACTAGAATAGTTGTAATAACTATAGAAAATATTAAACCCCAATTTATTCCTATTAGCTGAATAATTCCACTAATAATTAGTAGCAAACCGCTGATACTACCAGATATTAAGGATATTTTGCTGCCTACTTTTGTATATCCAATAATCCCCCCAACAATGGCTAAGATTCCATAGGCGAGAGCTGCTATTATGGCTATATTTATACTCATTATTATTAAATTCCCAAAACTAAAAATAATTTATACAGCTTATTTGTGGCAATAGCTAGCCAATTTATCAAAACTTAATATTAGTTAAATATATAGCAATTCCCATAGTGGTAAGGTAGAAAATATAGGATTGAGTGAATATGGGCTCTGGAAACAGGTAATACCAAATCTCAAAAACGTTTCTAGATTTTCGTGGGTGCGGGGGAGTAGGGGAGCAGTAAAAATAGGAATAATATACCAAAACTCTGCTGATAATTATTAAAAACGTTATTGAATTGTACTAATTACAAATAACCAGGACTTACGCAAAGACACTATATATAGCGTATACTAAATAGAGCGATGTAGCT